>DATKHX010000350.1:0-16124 GCA_035510075.1 Allostellaceae bacterium | reverse complement strand
GCGGCTTCGGGGGTCGATATCGGCGCGCGCGCCGAGGTGCCGGTCGATGATCTGCCCGAAGTGGCGGAGGACGAGCTCGCCGCCGGGGCCGAGCCCGATACCGAAGACGAGAGCGCGGCGATGCCGCCGGCGGAAAACGAGCCCGCCGCCGCCCACGCCTGAGCTGGGCCGGCGGTACCCGGTAAGCGGTGGCCCGGTAATAAGCCGCACGCAGGGTGAGCTGCCGCTTCGACGCGAGCCGGGCGGCGACAGAGAAGAGGGATAGACACGATGCCCGAGGTGACCGCGGCGCTGGTAAAGGAGCTGCGCGACAAAACCGGCGCCGGCATGATGGATTGCAAGCGGGCGCTCGGCGACAGCAATGGCGATATCGAGGCCGCGATTGATTGGCTGCGTAAGAAGGGGCTGTCTGCCGCCGCCAAAAAGGCCGGGCGGGTGGCGGCCGAAGGGCTGATCGGCGTGGCCACGCGCGGCACCGCCGGCGCCCTCGTCGAAGTCAATTCCGAGACCGATTTCGTTGCGCGCAACGAAGCGTTCCAGAGTTTCGTTCGCACCGTTGCCGATCTTGCGGTAACGGGGGGCGGCGAGCTCGAGACCCTGACCCGCACACCCTATCCGGGCACCGGCCGCACGGTCGAAGAAGAACTCACGCACCTGATCGCGACGATCGGCGAAAATCTTGTGGTGCGCCGCTCGACGCGGCTTGCGGTCGGGCAAGGCGGCGTGTCGTCGTATACGCACAATACGCTGGGGCCGGGCCTCGGCAAGATCGGCGTGATCGTGGCGCTGGAGTCGACAGCGCCGATGGCGGCGCTCGCCGATCTCGGCAGGCAGCTGGCGATGCACGTCGCCGCCGCCAGCCCGCTCTATCTCGACATCGCGTCGGTGCCGGCGGCGGCGCTCGAGCGCGAGCGCGGCGTGCTGCGCGAGCAGGCCCGCTCCAGCGGCAAATCCGACGATATTATCGAGCGGATGGTCGAGGGGCGGCTGCGCAAATTCTACGAAGAGGTCGTCCTCGTCGAGCAGATATTTGTCGTCGACCAGGAAACCCGCATCTCAAAGGTGGTTGAAAACGCCGCTAAGGCGGCGGGCGCGCCGATCGCGGTCACCGGATTTGCTCGCTATGCGTTGGGCGAAGGCATCGAGCGAAACCGCGCCGACTTTGCGGCCGAGGTGGCGGCGGCCGCGCAAGTCACGCACTGACATCGCCGCGCGCCGGCCGTGTCACCGGCGCCGCAAAAGAGAAAGTGCCCAAGCGACAAAGCGGCTGGTTTGGTGTAACAGATAGGCGCGCGCAGCATCGGCGCGTGACAACGGTGGGCTCTGGCGATATGGCTGCCGATCTCAGGTATCGCCGTGTTCTGTTAAAGCTCTCGGGTGAGGCGCTGATGGGGTCGCGTGAGGGCGGCCTCGACCCCGAATTTGTCGCCCACATCGCCGACGAGATTCAATCGGTGCATGCGCTTGGCGTCGGAATCTGCCTGGTGATCGGCGGCGGCAACATCTTTCGCGGCGTGTCGGGGGCCGCCGCGGGGATGGAGCGCTCCTCGGCCGACTACATGGGCATGCTGGCGACGGTGATTAATTCGCTGGCCATGCAGAATGCGCTCGAGCAGCGCGCAGTGGCGACCCGCGTGCAGTCGGCGATCTCGATGCAGGCGGTGTGCGAGCCCTACATCCGTCGCCGCGCTTTGCGCCATCTGGAAAAGGGCCGACTGGTAATCTTCGCCGCCGGCACCGGCAACCCGTTTTTTACAACCGACACTGCGGCCGCCCTGCGCGCCTCGGAAATGGGGTGCGAGGCGCTGCTGAAGGCGACCAAGGTCGATGGGGTCTACGACGCCGATCCGTACCGGGTTCCCGACGCGACCCGGTTCGACCGGCTCGACTACCGCGAGGTGCTGGCGCGCGACCTGCAGGTGATGGACGCGTCGGCGATCGCATTGGCGCGCGAAAACAACATACCGATTCTGGTGTTCTCGATATTCGAGGGTGGCGGGTTCGCGCGTGTCGTGCGCGGCGAGGGGCGCTATACGATCATTGACGGGAAAGGTTAGTCATTGACGGGAGCAAGGCCATGTCGGAAGACTCGCTGCTTAAGGATCTCGGCCGCCGCATGGACGGCGCCCTCGACGTGTTGCGCAAGGAATTCGGTGGATTGCGCACCGGGCGGGCCTCGGCGAGCCTGCTCGAGCCAATCCCGGTCGCGGCATATGGCGGGTCGATGCCGATCAACCAGCTCGCCAATGTCAGCGTGCCCGAGCCGCGGATGATCACGGTGCAGGTGTGGGACCGGGCGATGGTCAAGGCGGTCGACAGGGCGATCCGCGAATCGGGCCTCGGGCTCAATCCGCAGACCGAGGGCCAGGTGATCCGCGTGCCGATCCCCGACCTGAACGAAGAGCGGCGACGCGAATTGACCAAAGTCACCGCCAGATATGCCGAGCAAGCACGGGTTTCGGTGCGCAATGTGCGCCGCGACGGCATCGAGTTGCTGCGCCGCCAGGAAAGGGACGGCGAAATCTCGCAGGATCAACAGCGCAAATCGCAGCAGGACATCCAACGGCTGACCGACGACGCGATTCATCGCATCGACGAGACGCTCGCGCAAAAGGATAAGGAGATCCTGCAAGTCTGATGACGGTTGCCAGCGTCGAGGGTGCGGCGCAGCGTTCATCGCCGCGGCATGTCGCGATCATCATGGACGGAAACGGCCGCTGGGCGCAGGCACGCGGCCTGCCGCGGATCGCCGGCCATCGCCGGGGCGCCGAGGCGGTCAGGCGCACCGTTTCCGGCGCTGTCGAGCTCGGTATCCCGTACCTGACCCTGTTCGGCTTCTCGTCGGAAAACTGGAACCGGCCCTCGGGCGAAATCTATGATCTGATGGGCTTGCTGCGTCACTACCTGCTCGCCGAAATCGCCGAACTGCACCGCAACGGCATCCGCCTCAAGGTGATCGGCCAAGTCGATCGTCTCGCTCCCGACATCGTCCAGCTGATCGAGCGCGCCGAGGCGGTGACGCGCGACAATTCGGCGATTACCTTGACCATGGCCTTGTCCTATGGCGGGCGGGCCGAGATCGTCGCCGCGGTGCAGGCGATCGCGGCCAAGGCGGCGCAAGGGAGCTTGGCCGTCGATGGGATCGACGAGGGTTGCTTCGCGCGCCATCTGTTCACGGTCGAGTTGCCGGACCCGGACCTGCTGATCCGCACTAGCGGCGAGCAGCGCATCAGCAATTTTCTACTGTGGCAGTGCGCCTATTCCGAGCTGGTCTTCACCAAGACCTTGTGGCCCGATTTCGCCAAACGCGATCTCGAGCTGGCGATCGACGAATATCGCGGGCGCGACCGCCGGTACGGGGCCGGGGTTGGCTCGCGCTGAACCGGGGGGCTTGCGGCCGCGGATCGTCTCGGCGGTGGCGCTGGCACCGCTGCCGGTGGTCGCGATCTGGTTCGACGGGCCCTGGCTGGCCCTGCTGACCGGAATTGCCGGCGCAATAATGGCGTGGGAGTGGGTTCGGCTGTGCCACGGCGCGCTCACCGACCGGTTCGCGCCGGGGCCGGCGGAGATCGGGCTCGTTGCAATCGTCGTCGCGGCTGTCGCGATTGCCGCGCTCGGCGCGGTCCGCGAGGGGATCGCGGTGGCCTTTTTGGGCGCCGGCCTGGTCTTCTGGGCCGCGCGGCAACGCCCGGATGGTAAACCCGCCTGGGCGGCGCTCGGCGAGCTGTGGGTGGCATTGCCCTGCGTTTGCCTGCTTTGGCTGGCGCGCGACGAGGACGGCGGCAGGGCGACTCTGCTGTGGATGATGGCGGTGGTCTGGGCGACCGACATCGGTGCCTATGCGGTGGGCCGCGGCGTCGGCGGGCCGCGTCTGGCGCCGCGCTGGAGCCCGCGGAAAACCTGGTCCGGGTTCGCCGGCGGCATGCTGTGCGCAGCGCTCGTCGGCGGTGCCAGCGCGCTGATCCTGGGTGTTTCGCGGGTGCTGCCGCTGGTATTGGTCAGCGCCGGCCTTGCGGTCGTCGCGCAATTCGGCGATCTTGCCGAATCGCTAGCGAAACGCAGGTTCGGCGTGAAGGATACGAGCGGCCTTATTCCAGGACATGGCGGGCTTCTCGACCGGCTCGACGGTTTGCTCGCGGTCATCCCGGCGGTGGCGCTGATGACGCAGATCGGCGGCCGCAGCGTTTTAACGTGGCAGTAAAGTCGCCTGCCGGCGCCCGAATTCTCAGGCGCCAAAATCGGGAGTGACGAGATGCGCCGCGTAACCATTCTAGGCTCGACCGGGTCGGTCGGGCAAAGCACCGTCGATCTCTTGCAGCGCAACCCCGACGCGTTCGTGGTCGAGGCATTGACTGCGAACCGTAACGCCGTCCTGCTCGCCCAGCAGGCCCGCGCGCTCGGCGCGCGCTTTGCTGCGATCGCCGATCCCGACGGCTACCCGGCGCTGAAAGAGGCGCTCGGGGGAACCGGGATTCTAAGCGGCTGCGGCCCGCAATCCCTGATCGAAGCAGCGCAGCGTCCGGCCGAGTGGGTGATGGCCGGAATAGTCGGCGCGGCAGGGCTGGCACCGACTCTGGCGGCGATTCGGCGCGGGGTGATCGTCGCTTTCGCCAACAAGGAGGTGCTGGTCTGTGCCGGCGCGTTGGTCATGGAGGAAGTGGCGCGCTGCGGCGCCACCTTGCTGCCGGTCGACAGCGAGCACAATGCGATCTGGCAATGTTTCGATCGCGACAGGGCCGAGACGATCGACCGCATCATCCTGACCGCCAGCGGCGGTCCGTTTCGCGAGCGCGCGCTCGAAGACATGCGGCGGGTAACGCCGGCCGAAGCCGTCGCTCACCCGAATTGGAGCATGGGGGCAAAAATCTCGGTCGATTCGGCGACGATGATGAACAAGGGGCTCGAGCTGATCGAGGCCCATCATCTGTTTCAGCTGCCCCCCGAGCGCGTCGACATCGTCGTCCACCCGCAGTCGATCGTGCATGGCGCCGTCGTCTACCGCGACGGGTCGGTGCTGGCGCAGCTGGGCTCGCCGGATATGCGCACCCCGATCGCCTATGCGCTGGCGTGGCCCGATCGGATCGCGGCGCCGATCAAGCGCCTCGACTTAGCCGCGGTCGGGCGGCTGACCTTCGAGCCGCCGGACGAGCGCCGTTTCCCGGCACTGCGCATCGCGCGCGAGACGCTGAGCCGTGGCGGCGGGGCGCCGACAGTGCTGAATGCGGCAAACGAGACCGCGGTGCATGCCTTTCTCGAAGGCAGGATCGGCTTTTTGGATATCGTCGGGGTGGTCGAGGGCACTCTGGCGGCGGTTCCGGCCGACAATCTTGAAACCCTCGAGGATGTCTATAATTACGACCAACAGGCGCGCGAGGCGGCGGCTCGATTGACGCATCGCAACTCTCGGGCGCGCGGTGCTGCATCAGCGAGTCTCAGATGATCGCGTTCCTCCATCACGGGTTCGACTACATCGTCCCGTTTCTGTTCGTCTTGACGGTGCTCGTTTTCGTTCACGAGTTCGGCCATTATTTTGTAGCCCGGCGAAACGGCGTCCGCGTCGACGTATTCTCGATCGGCTTCGGTCCCGAGCTGTTCGGATGGTATAATCGCGCCGGCACGCGGTGGAAGGTCAGCGCGATCCCCCTCGGCGGCTACGTCAAGATGTTCGGCGATAACGACGCGAGCTCGGGGTTGCCGGCCGCCGGGCTGGCCCGGATGAGCGCGGCCGAACGCGACGTATCGTTTCACCATAAGCGGCTCGGGCAGCGGGCAGCGATCGTCGCAGCCGGGCCGGCGGCGAATTTTATCTTTGCGGTCGTCGTGCTGGCGGTCCTTTTCATGACGTTCGGCCAGCCATTCACCCCGGCGCAAGTTGGCCAAGTCCAGCGGGGCAGCGCCGCCGAACATGCCGGGATCAAGGCCGGCGACGTAATCGTCAGCATCAACGGTGACGCGGTTCGCAGCTTTGAGGATGTTCAACAGGATGTCCGGCTCAATCCGGGCGTGCCGATGACCATTGTCGTCAAGCGCGGCGGCAACGATGTCGGCGTTCAGGCCACGCCGGCCAAGTCAGAGCTCACCGACCGGTTCGGGAACCACTACGAGGTCGGATTGCTCGGCATCGCGCATAACGGGATCGACTACGTCAGGCGCGACCCGGTGACCGCGGTGATCCAAGCGGGAGAACAGACCTGGGACCTTTCCGCCTCGACCTTGAAGGCGATGTGGCAGATCGTCATAGGGACGCGCGGCACCGACGAGCTCGGCGGGCCGTTGCGTATCGCACAGATGTCGGGCGACGTGGCGCAAGGTGGGGTGGTTGCAGTCGTCTGGTTTATGGCGGTATTGTCGATCAATCTGGGGTTGATTAACTTGTTCCCGGTTCCAGTGCTTGACGGCGGCCACCTGCTGTTCTATGCCGCCGAAGCGCTTCGTGGGAGACCTCTCGGCCAGCGCGCCCAGGAATATGGCTTTCGCATCGGGCTCGCCCTGGTGCTCACCTTGATGGTTTTCGCCACGTGGAACGATCTTGTCCACCTCCGGATCGTCGAGTTTGTGAAGGGGCTCGTGACCTGACGCGAGCGTAGTTTCGGGGATGGGGGTGCGGAGTCGGGGGTGGGGGGTTTTGGTTTTCAGCAGACGGAATTGCGTGCCGTGGGTCATGGTGGCCGCCCTCACCATGGCAATTACCGGATCGTCCCGGACGATGATGGCGCAAACGAGCGGCGGCTCCATCGCACAATCCGGTGGCGGAGGTCAAACCGGCCGGCAAGCGACGCCGCCCCCGCCGGCCAATCTGTCCCCCAATCTCGAGAGCGGCATGACGCCTTCCGCACCGGGTCAGCAGATCGCGCCCGGCCCGGCAAACGGTGGCGCGCCGCCGGCGCAACCGACGGCCCCGACGCCGGCTGGTGCGCCGCCGGCGCCGAAGCTGGAAAGCGGAATGACGCCACCCGCGCAAGCGCCCGTGTCGATCGGTCAACCGTCGGCGCCCGGCTCCGCGACAAGCGCCCAGCCCGTCCCACCCGCTGCCCCGACACAACCCGGTGCGCCGCCGAAGCTCGAAAGCGGCATGACTCCGGCCGCACCTTCCGGACAACCACCTGCGCCGGAACTCAAAAGCGGACTGGCGCCGCCCGCGCCTCCGCCGGGAGTGGGACCCGGCGCCCCCGGTCAGCCCGGCCCGGCGGCTGGCGCGCTGGCGCCGGTTAGACCTCGCGAACGTCGCCGCCCACCGCCGCAACCCGCGGCAGCGGGCCAGCCTGGCGGCGCGCCGGGGCCGGCGGGCGCCGGGCTCGCCGGCAGGCCGCCGCCGCTGCCGGCGGTGCCGACAATGGGCGGCGGGGCTGTCGCTGACATTCGAGTCGTGGGGACGCAACGGATCGAGCCCGAGACGGTGCGCTCGTATCTTCAGATACAGCCGGGCGATGCGTGGGATTCCGAGAAGCTCGACGCATCCTTAAAGGCGCTGTTTGCGACTGGGCTGTTCGCCGATGTCAATCTGAGCCGGGACGGCAATACCCTTGTTGTCAAGGTGGTCGAGAATCCGATCATCAACCGCATCGCCTTCGAAGGAAACCACAAACTCGACGACAAGGACCTCAACGCCGAAATCCAGGAGCGCCCGCGTGTTGTCTACACCCGCTCGCGGGTGCAGTCTGACGTCAAGCGGATCCTCGACCTCTACCGCCGGCACGGAAGGTTCGGGGCGACGGTCGAGCCGAAGGTCATCCAGCTTTCGGAGAACCGGGTCGATCTCGTCTTCGAGATCAACGAGGGCGAGTATACCGGCATCCGCAGCATCAATTTTGTCGGCAACAAGGCTTTCAGCGAAGGCAAGCTGCGTGGCGTGATCGCGACCAAGGAAAGTCGCTGGTATCGCTTCCTGTCTACCAACGACAGCTATGACCCCGATCGGATGACCTATGACCGCGAGCTGTTGCGCAAATTCTATCTAACCGAGGGATATGCCGATTTCCGTGTGTTGTCGGCAGTGGCCGAGCTGACCCCCGAGCGTGACGGTTTCATCGTCACCTTTACCGTCGACGAGGGAGAGCGCTATCGTTTCGGCAAGGTGGCGGTCAATATCAAGCTCAAGGATTTGACGCCCGCGCAGGTGCTGCCGCTGCTGACGGTCCACTCGGGCGACTGGTACAACGCTCAGGCGGTCGAAGATTCGATTTCGGTGCTGACGAATACGCTCGGCACTCGCGGTTATGCCTTTGTCGAGGTCAAGCCTGACATTATGCGCAACCGCAAAGACCATATCGTCGACATTACGTTCAACGTGCAGGAGGGGCCGAGGGTCTATGTCGAACGCATCGACATCATTGGCAACACTCGTACGCTCGACAAGGTGGTCCGGCGCGAATTCCAGCTGGTCGAAGGCGACGCTTTCAACACCGAAAAGATGCAGCGCTCGCTGGCGCGCATCAAGAACCTCGGATTTTTCAAAAAGGTCGAGGTGACAAACGCCTCGGGCTCGGCGCCCGATAAGACGGTGGTGACAGTCGAGGTGGAGGAGCAGTCGACCGGTGAATTGTCCTTCGGTCTCGGCTTCTCGACCAGCGACGGACCGCTCGCCGATGTCAACATCCGCGAGCGCAACTTCCTCGGTCGCGGCCAGGATCTGCAGATCGGGACGGTGGTGTCGTTGCGCTCGCAGCAGGTCCAGCTGAGCTTCACCGAGCCGTATTTTCTCGACAAGAACATCGCTGCCGGGTTCGATCTTTTTGAAATCAAGACCAGCCCGACGACTAACTTTTTTACTGGCCTGACCCCGCCCTACCAGCAATTCTCGTACGGTGGCGCACTCCGCGCCGGCTACCAGATCACCGACAACCTCCGGCAAACATTGAAATATACCGCCCGCTCGGACACGATCGAAAACATTCAGAGCGACGCGTCCCTGTTCATCGCCTTGCAGGCCGGAACCCACACCACTTCGGCCGTCGGGCAGGTTCTGCTTTACGACCGGCGCGACGACCGTCTCGAGCCGACCAGCGGCTATTTCGTCTCGCTGGGGAATGATTTCGCCGGTGTCGGGTTTGGCGTGGACTACGTCAGGTCGAAGGTGAATTTCGGTTATTACTACTCGGTGGCGCCCGATTGGGTCCTGAGCTTTACCGCCGAGGGAGGTGACATTTTCGGCTGGAACGGTCAGCAGGTTCTGCTGCAAGATCGTTTTTTTGTCGGCGGCGATAATCTGCGCGGCTTTCAGGATGCCGGGATCGGCCCCCGCGATTCGATCGACGACAATGCGCTCGGCGGCCAGAAATACTACGTTGGCTCGGTGACTTTGGGTGTCCCGCTCGGCCTCCCGAAAGAGCTCGGGATCAGCGGTCGCATCTTCAGCGATTTCGGCACGCTCTATCAGCTCGAACCGACAGTGCTGAATTTGACGCCGGCGCAACTGGCGACGACCGGGGGTGTGACGCCCCAGGTTCTGCAATCGCCCGCGATCCGCGTTAGCACCGGGGTCGGGATATCCTGGAAGTCGCCGGTCGGTCCGATCCGCCTCGATGTCGCGTATCCTATCCGCAAGGAGCCCTTCGACCAGACCCAATTCTTCAGGGTCAGCTTCGGGACGAAATTCTGATGCCGAATTTTGTTTTCCGGCGAGCAGCGCTGCTGCTGTCGCTGTTGCTCGGGTTTGTTGGCAACGCCGCCGCTCAGGCGCCTCCGGCAAAGGCTCCGACGCCGGCTCCAGCCCCCGCGCCGGCCCCGTCGCCGCCCGCGGCTCCGCTGCCGGCGCCGCAGAACCTGAGCGTCATGGTCGTCGATGTGCAGGCATTGCTGCAGAACTCGAAGGCGGCGAAGATGGTGCGCGGCCAAATCGAGCAAAAGCGCAACGAATACACCAAAGAGATCTCGCGTGAGGAAGAGACGTTGCGCACCGAGCGCGACACGTTGCAGCGCCAGCAGGCGTCGATGTCGCCGGAAACGCTCAACAAAAAAGGCCGAGAATTCCAGCAGAAGGTCAACGACCTCGATCGCGACGTCCAGAGCAAACGCGCCGCCCTGGAAAAATCCAACAACGAGGCGTTGACCCGAATTCAGCAGTCGATGCTGAAAATCATTGCCGACATTGCCAGACAACGGCGGGCGAACCTGGTGCTGCAGCGTACCGATCTGGTGCTGTTCGATCAGTCGTTCGACGTAACCGACCAGGTGATGCAAAAGCTCGACGAAGAGCTTCCGGTGTTGACAGTCAACTTCGCGACGCCGGAGCCGGTGCCGGCCGCGAGCGCGGCGCCCGCGGAGACGGCGCCGGCGCCACCGGTCACCACCAGGGCGGCGACTTCCAAGTCGAAAAAGAAGTAGGCGGCGGCGTCTTCTCAACCGATGGCTGATCCTCGTTTCTTCTCCCGCGACGGCCCGTTCACCCTCGCTGAGTTGGCGCAGGTAAGCGGGGCGCGGCTGATGAAGGACGAGGACGGCGCGAAGCTTTGCCGCGACGTGGCGCCGCTCGAAACCGCGGGTCCGGACGAAGTGAGCTTTCTCGAAAACCGCAAATATCTGCCGGAATTCCGCAGCTCGCGCGGGGGTGCCGCCTTTGTCGACGAAGCTGCCGCCGCGCAAGCGCCGCCTGGGATGAGCTTGCTGCTGAGCGGGGAGCCATATAGGGCCTATGCACTCGCGGCGCAGGCGTTTTATCCGGTGCCGCCATCAGCCGCCGGCCGCGCCCCCTCCGCGCTGATCGACCCGACCGCAGCCGTGCCGGAGGATTGCGAGATCGGCCCGAATGTCGTCGTCGAGGCGCGGGTGCAGCTGGGCCGGCGCTGTTCAGTCGGAGCCAATAGCGTGATCGCCGCTGGGGTCGCGATCGGCGACGATTGCCGGATCGGGACCAATGTCACGATCAGCCATGCGCTGATCGGCGCGCGGGTCGTTCTGCATCCAGGAGTGCGCATCGGCCAGGCCGGGTTTGGCTTCGCTCCCGACAAGGCGGGCCCGGTCAAGGTGCCGCAGCTCGGCCGCGTCATAATCGGCGACGATGTCGACATCGGCGCCAACACTACGATCGACCGCGGCTCGGGTCACGATACGGTGATCGGCGCGGGCTCGATGATTGATAATCTGGTGCAGATCGCCCACAACGTCGTGCTCGGGCGCTGCTGCATCCTCGCCGGGCAGGTGGGCATCTCGGGAAGCACGCGGCTCGACGACTTTGTCATGATCGGCGGACAAGGGGGTCTCGCCGGCCATTTGCATATCGGCGCCGGGGCGCGCATCGCCGCCAAGGCCGGGCTGATGCGTGACGTGCCGCCCGGCACGACGGTGTCGGGCATCCCTGCCGTCCCGATCGCCGATTTCATGAGGCAGACGGCGGTGCTGCAGCGTCTGGGAAAGAAGAAGGACGGGCGATGATCGATCCGGCCTGCCCCGCGGAGCAAACAGTTCAATCGGCATCAAGCCCCGATGGCCTCCAAATCGACATCCAGCGGATCATGGAGATGATCCCGCACCGCCATCCGTTTCTGATGATCGACCGGGTGGTCGGTGTGGTGGCGAACGAGCGGGCGACCGGCGTCAAGAACGTCTCGATCAACGAGAATTATTTCCAGGGTCATTTTCCGGCGCGGCCGGTCATGCCGGGGGTGCTGATCATCGAGGCGATGGCGCAGACCGCGGCAGTGCTGGTGGTTCACACCTTGGGTCCGGAATCAGAGGGCAAGCTCGTCTATTTCATGAGCGTCGACAATGCTCGTTTTCGCCGCCCGGTGTTTCCCGGCGACCAACTGGCGGTCCATGTCGTCAAGCAGCGCAGCCGCGGCAATGTCTGGAAATTCGAGGGCAAGGCCAAGGTCGGCGACAATCTGACGGCCGAGGCGACCTTCGCGGCGATGATCCTCGATCGGTAGCGGCGGGAACATGGCGCAGGTTCATCCGACCGCGATCGTCGCCTCGGGCGCGTGCTTGGCGCCGGATGCCGTCATCGGGCCTTATTGCGTTGTCGGAGAACAGGTAGAGCTCGGTCCCGGCGTCACGCTGGCGGCGCACGTCGTCATCGGGGGGCGCACGACAATCGGCGCCGGCACCCGGATTTTCCCGTTCGCCTCGATCGGGCAGCAACCGCAGGACCTCAAATATCGCGGCGAGGAATCCTTGCTCGTCATCGGCAGCCGCAACACGATCCGTGAATATGTGACGATGAACCCGGGGACGGCCGGCGGCGGCATGGTCACCAGCATCGGCGACGACTGCCTGTTCATGGTCGGCGTCCATGTCGCGCATGACTGCCAGATCGCCGACCATGTGATCATGGCCAACAACGCCACGCTCGGCGGTCATGTCGTCGTCGAAGAGTACGCCTTTCTCGGCGGGTTGTGCGCGGTCCACCAGTTCGTCCGCATCGGCAGGCACGCGATGATCGGCGGCATGTCCGGTGTCGAGCGCGACGTGATCCCCTACGGCCAGGCGATAGGCAACCGCGCCCGGCTCATCGGGCTCAACATCATCGGCATGCAGCGCCGCGGCTTTACCCGCGAGGACATCCAAGGGCTGCGGAATGCCTATCAATTCCTATTCCATTCGCCGGGCACCTTGAACGACCGGATCGGCGAAACCGCCGAGCGGTTTGCCGGGATCGGCCCGGTCGACGACATCATCCAATTCATCCGCGCCGATTCAAGCCGCGCCATCTGTCAGCCGAAGGAGTCGAATGGCGGATAGGCGAGCCGCGAACCGGTCAATGGCGGACAAGCTCGGTATCGTCGCCGGCTCCGGCGGGTTGCCGCGACGGCTCGTCGAGGCGTGTCGGGAAACCGGCCGTGGGGTGTTCGTGCTGGCGCTCGAAGGGGCAGCGGAGCCGGAAACCGTCGCCGATGTCGAGCACGCGTGGTGCCCGATCGCCGCCGCCGGTCGTGGCCTCGCATTGTTGCGAGAAAATGGCGTCGGCGAACTGGTACTGGCCGGCGGGGTGCGGCGGCCGTCGCTCGCCTCGTTGCGGCCGGACTGGCGCGCCGCCAAATTCCTTGCGCGAGTCGGCTACCGGGCGCTCGGTGATGACGGGCTGCTCTCGGCCGTCGTCGCCGAACTGGAGCGCGAAGGGTTTCGAGTGATTGGGCCCGACCAAGTGCTGCAAGCAGGTCTGGCACCGGAGGGGCCGTTTGGCCGTGTTCGCCCAGACTCAGCAGCGATGGCGGACATCGCGCACGCAGAACGCATCGCGCGGGCCTTGGGCGCGCTCGACATTGGCCAGGCGGTCGTCGTGCAGCAGGGTTTGGTGCTGGGGGTCGAGGCGATCGAGGGCACCGATGCGCTGCTGCGGCGCTGCGCCGGGCTGCGCCGCGAGGGACCGGGCGGCGTCCTTGTAAAGGTCGAAAAGCCGGGCCAGGAGCAGCGCGCCGATCGGCCGACGATCGGGCCACAAACTGTGACGCTCGCCGCCGAAGCCGGGCTGCGCGGCATCGCCGTCGAAGCCGGGGCGACAATCGTCGTCGATCGTGACGTGGTCGCCGCCGCCGCCGACCGCGCCGGCGTCTTCGTCTACGGCATCCGCCGGGTGTGACCGCGGACGACGACAGCGCCGGCGGCGCGCCGTTCATCTTTATCGTCGCCGGCGAGCCGTCGGGTGACGCGCTGGGCGCGGCACTGATCAAGGCTTTGCGGCGGCGCACCGGTGGCCGGCTGCGGGTCGCGGGGGTCGGCGGCGAGCGCATGCGCGAAGAAGGCCTCGACAGCCTGGCCCCGCTCGCCGACCTTGCGGTAATCGGCGTCGCCGAGGTGTTGCCGCGGGCGCCGGTGATCCTGCGGCGGGTGCGCGAGACGGTGGCGTCGGTGCGCGCGATGCGGCCCGATGCGGTCGTGACGATCGACAGCTCGGGGTTCAGCTGGCGCATCGCGCAACGCTTGCGGCGCTCGGGCGAAACCCTGCCGCTGATCCATTACGTCGCGCCAATGGTGTGGGCGTGGCGCGCAGGGCGGGCGCGGCGGATGGCGCGCTGGTACGACCATCTGATGGCGCTCTTACCGTTCGAGCCGCCCTACTTCGAACGGGTCGGGCTCGCCTGCTCGTATGTCGGCCACCCGGTGCTCGACAGCGGCGCCGATCGCGGCGACGCCGCGCGGTTCCGCGCGGTGCACGGGCTCGCCGCCGGCGAGACGCTGATTGCGGTGTTGCCGGGGAGCCGCGGCGGCGAGGTGCGACGGCTGCTGCCGATATTTGGCGCCGCCTTGGCGCGGCTCGAAGCGCTGATCGGCCGATTTCGGGTGGCCGTGCCGACGGTCGCGACGGTCGCCGCGATAGTGTGCGAGACCGCGCACGGCTGGCCCGGGGACCCAATCATTGTCCACGGCCCGCAAGACAAATACGACGCCTTTGCCGCGAGCCGTGCCGCACTCGCGGCGTCGGGCTCGGTAGCGCTGGAATTGGCGGTGGTGCCGTTGCCGATGGTCGTGTGCTATCGCCTGAACCCGCTGACCGAGATTTTCCTCGACCGGGTGGTGAAGGTACGGCAGGTCAACCTGGTCAATCTGCTGCTCGACCGGCCCGTCGTGCGCGAGCTGCTGCGCGGTGAATGCACCCCCGAGCGGCTCGCTGCCGAGGCCGCGCGGCTGGTGACGGACGAACGGGTTCGCGCCGAGCACGTTGCGGGGTATGATCAGGCGATGCGCCGTCTCGGAGCAGGCGGCCGGTCGCCGAGCCTGCGGGCGGCCGACCAGGTCCTCGCGATCGTCGCGGCGCGCCGACGCGCATCGCCCATACCCACACGGAGGGATTTACGATGGCCGTAACCGATGTCGCCGAAACCACCAAGCCTGCCGCCGAGACCGAGAAATACCGCTACCTGCACACGATGATTCGGGTGCGCGACCTCGACAAGTCGCTCGATTTTTATACCGCCAAGTTGGGGATGAAACTGCTGCGCAAGCGCGATTACCCGACCGGCAAGTTCACCCTCGCCTTTGTCGGCTATGGCGATGAGAGCGACAACACGGTGCTCGAGCTGACGCATAATTGGGAGCAGGCCGAGCCCTATGCGCTCGGCAGCGCCTTTGGCCATCTGGCGCTCGGCGTGCCCGATGTCTACAAGGCGTGCGAGCGGCTTGGTGCGGCCGGCGTCAAGATCCCGCGCCCGGCCGGCCCGATGGCGCATGGCGGCTCGGTCATCGCCTTTATTGAGGACCCCGACGGCTATCGCATCGAGCTTGTGCAGCGGGCATAAGAAAAGCGCCCGCGCCCGCTCGCTTCGCTCGACCCCCACCCTAACCCTCCCCCGCAGGCGGGGGAGGGTTAGGGGGCCAGGTGCGTGGGCTTGCGCCGCGACTGGAGTTACCGGTCGGCGTCGGGGCTGGCACTGCTGCGCTGACCTGACGCCACGGCGTGTGGCACGGCGCTGCGACGTAGCGCTTACGGCGTTGGGGCGCCATCGCTTCTCGCCCTCAGGATTCGCCGCGGCCGAACGAGCATCTTCGATTTCTTTCGAATTTTATTCAATTTTTGAGCAGTTTACGACAGGTTAGGATATGCTCGTTCGACCGGACGAGGATTTTTAAAAGATGCCAGCAATTCTTCTGCTGCGGGTGGCTTTATGGGCATTCGGCTTTGTACTCGGCAGTTTGGGTGTCTTTTTGGCGATCATCAGCTTTTCGGTTCCTGCCGTAAGCGGTGACGCGCTGGTGCTGCTCGGCGCGGGCCTAGGCATCAATTACTTTCTCAATAGCTGACCTGCCTGCGTTCGGCCGTATCGGCCGCATTTACGATTTGCCGCCAAACGGCAAACGGGAACCCGCTTCAGCCGTTACTGGCGAAACGGTCTGCCAGAACGTAGCCCCTGCCCGACCAGACCGACCCTCTCCCGATGCTGGGAGAGGGCGAGCCGGGGCGCCGCCTACGACGTCAGCCGTGGTTGGCGTGGTAGTACGAGTTGCGCAAGACGCGGCCGGGTAGTGCCCCGGTGTGCTTGCCTTCGCTGTACAGCATTTGGCCGTTGACGATCGTCGCAAAGATGCCCTCGGCCGGCTCCTTGATGCGCCAGGCGCCCTTCGGGAAGTCGCGGACGACAACCTCGTGGCCGCACTTCACGGTCGCCGGATCGAAGATCACGACATCGGCGGCCATGCCCGGGCGCAACAGCCCGCGGTCATAGAGCCCGAAGACCGAGGCCGAGTCGAAGGTC
>DATKHX010000349.1:0-16621 GCA_035510075.1 Allostellaceae bacterium | reverse complement strand
CCCCCTGCCAGCCTTGCGCGATTTGTCCGCAGACGGGTCAGATCGCGGTGTAGCCGCCATCGACGAGCAGGTCGCTGCCGGTCACAAAGCTCGAAGCGTCGCTCGCGAGAAACACCGCCGCCGCGGCAATCTCGGGCGGCTGGCCGAGCCGCCCCAGCACGTGCTTGGGCCCGATCGCCGCGCGTGCGGCCTCGAAGCTGCCGTAACGACGGGTAAGCCGCGCGGTCTCGACCGCTCCCGGCGACAAGGCGTTGACCCGGACGTTCTCGCCGGCGTGGTCGATCGCCATGACCTTGGCGAGCTGGATCAGGGCGCCCTTGGTCGCGCAGTAGGCGGCACGCCCGGCGCTGCCGACGCGGCCCAATTGCGAGGCGATCAGGATGATCGAGCCGCCGCCGCCGGCAATCATCAACGGCAATGCGGCGCGGCACAGCAGAAACGAGCCGGTCAAATTCACCGCGACGACCCGCTCCCAATCGGCGAGGCTGGTCTCGGTCACGGTGCCGCCATCGTCGTGCGGGGCGGCGGCGCTGACCAGGATGTCGAGCCGGCCGAACGCCTCCTCGGCCGCGGCCGCCGCCGCGAGCGTGTCGCTTTCGAGCGCCACGTCGCAGCGCCGGGCGAGGGCGCGCCCGCCGGCCTCGCCGACAAGCCGTGCCGTTTCCTCAGCATCGGCCAAATCGATGTCGCAGCACACGACCGCAGCGCCCGCCTGCGCGAAGGCGGTCGCGATCGCCCGCCCGATGCCGCCCGCAGCACCGCTGACGAGCGCCGCCTTGCCGGTGAGCGTCATGCGCCTTTATCCCTCGCCGGTCACAGCATCGCCGCGCCGCGGTCGACGATCAGATCACCTGCTCGGTGCGCGGATCGATCAGGTGCATCTGATTGAGGTCGGCGACGAGCGGCATCACCTCGTCGACCTTGCCGGCGGCGGCAGGATCGACGCGGCCGCAAACCTCGACCCCGTCGACGACAAAATAGACCATCGTCTCCATGCCCATCGGCTCGACGACATCGAGCCGCGCCGAAAACGGCACCACGCCCGGCGGCAAGTCGGTGCGCGCCTCGGTGATGTGCTCAGGGCGCAAGCCAAACAGCAGCTCGCTGCCGACACGAGAACGATAGCGCTGCTCGCGCGAAGGAGGAACCGGGAAGGACAGCCAATCGGCGAGGCGAACCGTCATCCCGCTGCCGTTCTGGATCAGGTGGCAAGACATCAGGTTCATTGTCGGCGAGCCGATAAAGCCGGCGACGAACCGGGTCTGCGGGTGGTGGTACACTTCATATGGCGTGCCGATTTGGTCGATCCGGCCGGCATTCATGATGACAACCCGGTCGGCCAAGGTCATCGCTTCGATCTGATCATGGGTCACGTAGATCGTCGTCACCGTGACCTTCTGGTGCACTTTTTTGATCTCGGTGCGCATCTGCACGCGCAATTTGGCGTCGAGGTTCGACAGCGGCTCGTCGAACAAAAAGACCTTGGGGTTGCGCACGATCGCCCGGCCCATCGCCACCCGTTGGCGCTGGCCGCCGGACAGCGCCTTTGGCCGGCGGTCGAGCAATTCGGTAATGTCGAGGATGCGGGCCGCCGCCTCGACGCGCTCTCTGATTTCCGGCTTGGGAAACCGCTTCAGCCGCAGACCGAAAGACATGTTTTCGAACACGGTCATGTGCGGGTAGAGCGCGTAGTTCTGGAACACCATCGCGATGTCGCGATCCTTTGGCGGGACATCGTTGACTAGCTGATCGCCAATGTAGATCTCGCCCGAGGTGGCTTCCTCGAGCCCGGCGATCATACGCAGGGTGGTGGTTTTCCCACAGCCTGAGGGGCCCACCAGGACAATGAATTCACGATCGGCGATGTCGAGGTCGATCCCTTGCACCGCCGGGGTCTTGTCGAACATCTTGACGATGTTACGGAGCGCAACCTGCGCCATCCAGCCCGTCCTTCCCTGTCAAGCTCTTTGCCGCACCGGCAGCCCAGCGATCATGTAGTAGTCCATTAAAAACCCATAGATCAACAGGCGCGTTAAAGAACTGCTTCCCGGTGCCGAGGGGGCCACGCCGCTGGCGAAGCCGGCCCACTCGCCGCTGGCGGCGTCCGGCACGGTCGCGCGCGTCGCCTCTCATTCGTTGCTTTCAGGCTCCTGCGGCCCGACGGTGACATCACCGCTCGCCGGGCTGAAGATGCCGGCGTCGTCCGGCCGCGAGCCGCGGTGGCGCTCGAGCTCGTGGGCATAGCGGCGCAGCGCGTAGGCTTCGCTCAAATAGCCGATGACCCGGCGGCCTTCGGGGTTATCGATGACCGGCAAAGTCTCCTGTGCGGCATCGCTGAAGCGGTTGAGCGCGGTGCGCAAATCGTCGCCGGGCAGCAGGAAGGCCGGCGCCGAGGCAGCGGAAGCGCCCACGGTCTTGGTCTCGTCCTCCACGGACCCGTTTGCTTCAGCCGGATCGATCGTGCCCGACAGCCGACCGTCGCCGTCGACGACGAACACCTGCCGGGTCGTGCCCGCCGGATAGCGCCGGTGCAGCTCGTCGAGCGAGAGGTCGGCCGAGATCACCGCCGGGTCGCGGCGCATCATCGGCCCGATCAGCAGCTCGTTGATCCAGCCGACATCCTCCGGGCTGCGGATCGAAAGCCCGCGCAGATGGAAGCGCCAGGTCGCAAAGGAATAGCCGAACCAATGGCGCACCGCGATCGCCGCGGTGACGACGCCGACCATGACCCCGATCGTCGCGGAAAAGTCGCCGGTCGTCTCGAGCACCAGCATGATCATCGTCATCGGCGCGCCGACGATCGCGGCGGCGACCGCCCCCATGCCGACGAGTGCGTAGATCAGCGGGTCGGTGGCGAGGTTGGGCTCCACCCGCGTCAGCAATTCGCCGACAAAGTCGCCGAATAATGCGCCGAGAAACAGCGAGGAGCTGAACAGCCCGCCGCGAAACCCGGCGCCGATCGAGACCGCCGAGCCGACGATCTTGGCAATGATCAGCCCCGCCAGAAACGGCAGATCGAACCCGGCGTGCAGCACTTCCAGAATGCCGCCGTGACCGCTGCCGAGCACCTGCGGAAACGGTACCGCCATGACCCCGAGGAGCAAGCCGCCGAGTGCGGGGCGCGCCCATCGCGGCACCGCCTGGGTGCGAAACAGGGTTTCGGTCGACGTCACCCCCTTCATGGTCACGATGCCGAGCCCGGCCGCGGCCAGCCCCATGCCGAAAAACGCGAGGTAATCCGGCGGGGTCAACCCGATGTCGTGCCACACGACAAAGATCGGGTTAGAGGCATAGAGCGCGCGCACCACCAGCACCGCGGTCAGCGCGGCGATACCGACCGGAGCCAAGGCCTGCAGGGTATAGCTGCCGATGATCAGCTCGAAGGCATAGAAGGAACCGCTCAACGGGGCATTGAACGCGGCGGCGATCGCGCCGGCGGCGCCGCAGCCCACGAGGAGGCGCACGTCGTCGCGGCGCAAGCCGATGCTGCGGCCGAGCCGCGAGGCCGTCGCCGCGCCGAGCTGGGTGTAGGCCGCTTCGAGCCCAACCGAGGCGCCGAACCCGCCCGACAGGATCGTCACCCAAACCAGCCCGATGCTGTCGCCCAACGACATCCGGCCGCCGAACAGCGCGTTTGCCTCGATCGCGTCGACGACCTCGCGCGGGCGCCAGCGGCGTAGCAGGGTTGCGGTGAGCCCGACGAGCAGACCACCGAGGATCGGCATCAGCAATAAGCGGGCCGGGCCGATGCCGGTGACTTCGCTCAGATGCGAACCTAACGGAACCGCGAACGCCAGGTGCCGGACGAGGCTCAGCGAAAGATTTATCAGGACGACGCCAAGCCCCGCGGCGATGCCGGCGGCCAGCGCCAGCACCAGCAGAAACAACTCGCTGTCGCGCAACCGCGCCTCACGCAGCGAAGCGGCGGATGCGAGTTCGGTTTCCTTGTTCCCGGCGGCGGAAGCGATCTCGGCCACGCGCCTCGGCATAGGCGGATTACCCGTAGCTGGCAAGAGCCGGGTTCGGCTGATCCGAGGTAACGATCTTGGTGCGACGATTATTCGACCGTTTCGCGCTCGGGCGTCAGTGGCGGGAGAAGTAGACGCGATAGAGCTGATCGCGGAACGGGGCGCTGGTCTCGACCGCCGACTGGAAATCGGTCTTGCCGAGGACAAAGGTGTCGAGCGGCTCGGTGGCGAGAATGGTGGCATTTCGCGGCTCGCCGCTGATCAGCGCGACCTCGCCGAAAAAGTCGCCGCGCCCGAGCCGCGCCACCTCGTGATCGGCGCGAACCACGTCGACCTCGCCGTCCGAAATCAGAAAGAATTCCTCACCCGACTCGCCCTCGCGCACGATCGTCTCGCCCTCGGCGTAGCGGCGCTTTTTCATCCTTTCGGCGACGTTCGTCAGCTGGGCCGGGGTCAAGGTCCGGAACAGGTCGATCGCGCGCAGGAACTCGCAAATCCGCAGCGCGTCGTGCAGCACCACGTCGGAAACGATCCGGCCGTCCACCATGTGCACGAGCCGGTCGGCGGAATCGATGATGCGGTAATCGTGCGTCACCATGATCACCGCCGCGTCGTGCTCAGCCGTCGCCGCCTTTAACAGCTCGATCACCTTCTTTGTCGATTCCCGGTCGAGAGCCGCGGTCGGTTCGTCGGCGAGAACGAGCCGCGGCCCGTTCACGAGCGCGCGGGCGATCGCGACCCGCTGCCGCTCGCCACCCGACAAATTCCTTGGCCTGTAGTCGACGCGGTGCCCGAGGCCGAGCCGCTCGAGGATTTCCATCCCGCGCCGGCGCATCGTCTCCGGCCGCTCGTGCCCGAGCTGCATCGCCATCTTGACGTTCTCGTAGGCCGTCAGAGCATCGAACAGATTGTGCATCTGGAAGATGAAGCCAATGTCGCGCCGCACCTCGACGAGACCGCGCGGCGGCAGCTGCGACAGGTCTCGGCCGAGGACCTCGATGCGGCCCTCCTGCACCGAGCGCAGGGCGCCGATCACCGTCAAGAGCGTCGTCTTGCCGGCGCCCGAGGGGCCTGTCATCACCACCAGCTGGCCGGGTGGAATTTCGATCCGGTTGTCGAACAGCACCTGGTTGCGCGCGACACCCTCGCCGTAGAAGTGGTTGAGGCCGTCGACGACCACGACCGGCGAGGGAGCCGGGGCGGCAACCAACGGAGCCGGCGCTGGGGCCGGCGGCTCGGCGACCATGGCACACATCAGAACACCGCCGCCGGATCGGCTCGAACCACCCGGCCGACCGCGATCACGGCCGATACGAGGCACATGCCGAGGGTCAGGCCGAAACTGACAAAGGTGATGCTAAGGCTCATCCGCATCGGCAGCAGTGCTATCTGCCCGATCAGCCGGTAAAGGCCGAGGCTCAAGAGCCAGGCCGGAACCCAGCCCGATATCCCGTTCAAGGCCGCCTGCTCCAACACTACGCGCAACAGATAAACCGTCGGATAGCCGATCGCCTTCAAGGTCGCATATTGCGGCAACTGGTCGGACACCTCGGTAAAGATGATCTGATAGGAAATCAACATGCCGACGACAAAACCGACGATCGTGCCGATGGCAAAAATCGGTCCCGCCGACGACACGTCGGCCTGGAACGCGCGCTCGGCGGCGATCAGCTGATCTTTTGTCATGACCGAGATGTCGGCCGGCACCGCCTTTTTTAGCGCGGCCTGCACCGCCGCCGGGTCGGCGCCGGAGGCGAGCTTGATCACCCCGGCTTCGATGCCGGGCGGGTTGCCGGCGGCGGCGCGCATCACATCGGCAAAGGTGCGCTCGCTCATGACCACCGTACCGTCGCTGATGAAGTCGGGGCCGAGGGCGAAGCTGCCGACGATGTTGACCTTGGTCCCGTTCAACTCGGATTGCGCCGCCGGCCGATCCATGCCGAGAAACCGGCGGGCACGGCGGTCGACGAGCACCGTGCCGGGTGTCTTCAGCTGCGCGCGTTGGGTGTTTATTTCGGGGAATAGAAACACCGGTTCGTCGGGGTCGAAGCCGAAGCTGCGCACCAGATAGGTCTTGCCGTCAAACGGATTCTTCCAGAACAGATCGAACCAGTCGGCATAAAGCGGCCGCGCGCTCGCCACCCCCGGAACGGTTTTCGCGCTCGCCAGCACCGAGGCCGGAAACGGGTCCTGGGTCGCGAACTGGTACTTATGCACGCTCTGCAAGACGATGTCGCCATCGAGCGCGCGCAATACCTGCAACGAGGCGTCGAAAAACGCTCCCTGGAAGCCGAGCTGCATCAGCATCAATAGCACCGCGAAGCCGATCCCGGCGCTCGACCGCAGCAGCCGCCGCTTGTTCGCGGTCAGGCTGCGCCAAGCGAGCGGGACCGGGCGCGACCGGCCGAGGCCGCCGAGGGGATAGGGGATCGCCAACCGAGCCGCTCCGCTCAGAACACGTCGGCGGGATCGGCGCGGCGCAACCCACCCACCGCCAGCAGCGCCGAGACCGCGGCCATGACGATTGCCGCCGCCAGCACCGCCGCGACGTGACCCGCCGTCATCGTCACCGGCAATAGTGTTTTTTGCCGGATTTCGCCGTAAAGCCACACCCCCGCTGCCACTGCCGGAGCAAAACCGGCAACGGCGATCATCAGCGACATCGCCGCGACCGTGCCGGCGAGCGCGCCGTCGCCATAGCCGATCGCTTTGAGGGTAGCGAATTGCGGCAGTTGCCGGCTCACCTGGGTCGAGACGATCTGGTAGACGACCATGATCCCGACGACGATCGAGATCAGCAATCCCGAGCCGAAAATCAGCCCGACCGAGGTGCGCGTCGTCCAGTAGGAGGTCTCGCGCTTGGTCAGTCTCGCGCGGGTGAAAAGCTGGGTGCCGGGGCCGGTCAACTTCTGCAGATCGGCGGCGGCGTGGTCGGGGTCGACGCCGGGCTTCAACCGTATCGCGCCGAGATTGACCAGGCTCAGCCCACGCCGTGGAAACAGCCGCGCGAAATTGGCGTCGCTGACGAGCGCCACGCCGAGCCCCATAAAGCCGCAGCCGAGGAGGTATTGCCCGCCGATCCTCTCGTTGCGGTCGCCGATCTCGACCAGGCGGCCGGTGTCGAGCGGGCCGAAGAACGGCCGCGTCGTGCTGTCGACCAGGATCGTGTCGGTTCGGGCTAGCACGTCGCGTTGCGAGACGATACTGTCGGGGGTCAGGACATCGCTTGCCGGGTCGAAGCCGATCACGAACAGATCGGGCCACACCCCGCCTTCGCCGCTTTTCCATTTCGCGACGCCGAAATAGAGCGGCGTTGCTGCCGCGACATCGGGCGAAGCGCGGGCCGCGGTCAGCCGGGCCAACGGAAAAACGCCGGACTGCGCCTGATATTCGTATTGGTCGGAGACCAGCAGCAGGTCGAAGCGCATATTGTCGTAGAGCAGCATCCCTCCAAGCGGCACCGCAAAGAACAGGCCGAGCTGGATGAAGACCAGCAGGATCGCCATGAACATGCCGACCAAGGCCAGCGCCGTCCGGCCCTTGTCGTAGATCAGGATGCGCCAGGCGAGCGCTACGCCCACGGCTGCTCGGCTCTCGGATATCGGTGCCGTCGGCGCATCGGCACGGCCCCGGTCTCGCCGGGCTGGCGGCGGGCCGGCTGCCGTTTCCGGAATTCGATTGCGCTCGGCTCGTGCCACCGCACGTACATGATCTCCGACCAGCCGTCGGGCAGGTCAATCGGAATTTGCGGGATGGCCGGAATTATCAGGAGCTCATTATGCGCCGGCCCGCGCCGAAAAGTCCGCAACAATGCTGACGGAACACTTCTAACGTTTGGCCGCCACAAATCCACCTCCTCGTCATGCCCGCGAATGCCGGTATCCAGCGCGGCCGGCGCTATGCCCTGGCTTCTGGACCCCCCGCTTTTGCGGGGGTGACGGATCGGCAGGCTACGCCAGTCACTTACCGGGTTCGTAACGCGGGCGATGCGCGCCGGCGCCCGGTTCCGGGAATGGCGGAATTTCGCCTCGTATCGCGGCGATCGTGTAGTGCTCGACTTCCAGAGTCCACGGCGAATCGACCGCCGGTTCCGGCACGCCGGCGTAGGGCAGGTAGAGTGACAGGTTCGAGACGTAGAGGGTTTTCCCATCGGGGCTGAAGGCTGGGCTCGCGGGGAACAACAGCCCTTGGACCGTGCCGTTTGGGCTGAGGCCCTCGAAGTCGCCGCGCTTGGCGACCGCCTTCGCCAACGGTGCGCCGAGCGCGTCGAGCGCGTTCGGATCGATCACGCCCGACGCCCTCCCGCACATTATGGTGAACCAAACCTTGGGATGATCGATGATATTCTGTGCGCAGCAACGAGCAATGCTTGCCAGGCGCGTGCGTGTCAAGCGGCCGTCGGGTACCGACCCGTCTGAAACGCTTCGCAGTCGCGGTTGACCGGCTGGTCGTCCGCCCGATCGGTTGCCGACCGCGGGCGGGCTAGTACGCACCCCAGGGGCGGTTCTCGAGGCGGCAGTGGTTGAGCGGCGGGACATAGCCGTAAAGCTCGCGGGTCAGGAAGCGGGCGACGCCCGTCGGGGCGCCGACATAGATTTGTGACCCGTTCTCGGTGTTGGCGACGGCTTTCCTGCAATTGCGGAAGAACGATTGCTGGCAGGGGTAGGGGCCGGCGATCTGATAGCCCGTCATCGCCGTCGGGCTCGCCTCGGTGATTGGGCACGAGCAGATGATCTCGTTCTTCTTCAGCGGCTTGGCGAAGCCGGGGAAGGACTGCCCCTCGCTGCCGGTAAAGCAAACCCCACCGTCGCACTGGGCATAGGCGCCGTTCGAGGTGCCGGCCGGGCAGTCGTAGAGCGCCTTATCGCCATCGGGAGCCGTAGCGACGACCTGTTCATCCAGGCTGAAGGTGCTGACCATATAGCCGTTTTTCTTGCCCTCGGCATTGACCGTGCACACGTCCTGGCGGCGGCCGTAATCTAACGGCAGGCTGATGCTGTCGCCCGACTTTACCTCGCATTTGCAGTAGGAGAGCCCGTCGAACACAAAGCAGCTGGCGACGGCGCACAGCGCGTAGGTCTGGTTCTCGCAGATTTTGAACAATCGCGGCGGGGTCCTGAGGAACGCCCACGCCGGGTCTTCGGCGCGCGCGCCCTGAGGTGCCAGCAGCAGCAAGCCAAGCCCGACGAGCCAAGCTCTGCGCGAACAAAAGACCGCCGAAATCGACCCGACCGACATCGCCGCGACCTCGCATCCTGCTCAGGAACGTCAACGTTACGATCGATAGCACGCAAAGGTTGTCAATTGGTTCCTGTCGCGTGCGGGCGTCGACGAACGGGGAGAGGGGTCGCCAAATTGAGCCGATGACGATGCTTTGACGGGTCGTGTGCATACTGCCTCGGCGGGTGCGGTCGACGGCAGGGAAGCGCGAATGGCGAAGGGGATGCCTGGGGCGGACAGCTCCAACATGGTGACGACCGAGATCGGCGGTCAGAATTTGATCGAGCTCGCCACGGGGTTGTTCGGCCAGCCCCCCGTGGTCTGGGGCCGGTATTTCACGAGTGCGGCCACGACCGGCACCGTCGAATACCGGCATCTGCGCGAGAACCAGCTACTGCGGGCGAACGGCATCCGCGTCCTGCCGATCGCGCGGCAGACCAAGCGGGTGAACGGATCGGTGGCTCATGGCAGCGCCGATGCGACCGCCAATGTCGAAGACCTGATCCTGACGTTCGGGGCCGATTATCTGGCCTCGCAGGGTGGGCAGGTGTTGATGTTCCTCGATGTCGAAGGCACGCCGTCCTTGTCGGAAGCCTATTACCTCGGCTGGGCGGAAACCTTGGCGGCGCACAGCCAGAGCTTTTCGAGTGGTGCCGTGACGGTATTGCCGTGCGTCTACGGGACCCACTCCGACAATGCCACATGGCGGGCAGTCGTCGATGGCGTCGCCGCCGGGGTCGAATTTCATGGCGCGTGGATAGCGCGATGGCGGACCAAGGGCTGTCACAACTTCTTCGTCGACCCGGCATTGGACTTTGACGACGCCCTGGTGCGCCCGAATTCGCTGCCCGCCGACCTCCCGATATTGCTGTGGCAATACTCGAACGACTGTCGCGGCGGCATCGGCTTCGATTGCGACCAGACAAACCCCGACATCGACCTGCAGCAGGACCTTTTGAATAAATGCGTATTGCCGCCGGAGCCGCCGGTCGCCTGACGGGTTTGCGCTCCCCTACCCCATCCCCAGCCGCTCGGAGGCGAGGCGGGCGCCCTCGGCGAGCGACTTGAATTTAGCCCAGACGACGTCCTCGGCGACGCGGCCCATCCCGGCCGAGGTGTCGAAGCCGCAGTCGGTGCCAGCGATGACACGGTGCGGGTCGCCCACGGCCTGCGCCACCCGCTCGATGCGGTCGGCGACGGCTTCGGGGTGCTCGACAAAATTGGTCAGGCTGTCGATGACCCCGGCGACCAGGATCTGATCGTCGGCGAGCGGCTGCTTTTCGAAGACCTTGTATTCGTGCGCATGGCGCGGGTTGGCGAAGGGCAGGAAAAAGGCGCCGACCTTGGCCTGCCGCAAGATCGGCAGGATGTCGGCGAGCGGCACGTCGCTGTCGTGCGGCCCCTCGTAATTGCCCCAGCAGACATGCAGCCGCACCTGCTCGGATGGGATGTCGACGAGGGCCAAGTTGATCGTCGCGACGACGCGCTCGACAAAGCCGAGAAACTCGGCGAGCGGCCGGTCCTGGTAGGACAGATGGCGTTCGAGCGCCAGATCAGGGCAATCGAGCTGCAATAGAAACCCGGCGGCGACGATCGCCTCGTACTCCTCGCGCAAGGCCGTGCCGAGATCGTCGAGATAGGCTTGCTCGGTCGGGTAGTGCTCGTTCTTCATCGCACCCGCGATGATGCCGGGCGAGGGTGCGGTCAGGAACGGCTCGACAAATTGGGTGCCGGTGTCGGCGAGGGCGGTGCGGAAATCGGCGCATTCGGCCTCGATCGCGCCGCGTCCGAGATAGCGCACCGCAGCGATCGCCTTGGGCGGCCCCATGTTGCTGACCGCCTCGCGGGAGGCGAGCTGCTCCTCCATGATCCGGCGGAACACCGGATAGCGCAGCGCATCGGCGCGGGTGCGGCGCTGCCACGACCCGCCAAAGCCGCTCATGCGATGGCGGATATGCAGGAAAAAGCCCTCGCGCTGCTGCTCGCCATTGTTGCCGATGTCGACGCCGGATTGGGCCTGCCTCGCGACGACCCAGCGCAGCGCCTCGTGCCCCAGGCGGTCGAGCTCGGCCGGGTCGACCGATTCGCCGCGCGCCCGGCGGATCAGCAGCCGGGTCAGCTCCGGCGGGCGCGGCAGGCTGCCGGTGTGGGTCGTCAGGATCCGCTCGTCGCTGCGGCGCATGGTCGCTCCTCCCGCAATAATCCAGCCGTTCGGGCACTCTAGCGCAAAACCCCGGGCGCGCCATCGCGAGCAATTGCGAACAAACTTGCTTGCTTCGGCCGCGCCCGTCCCCTACTTTGGATGCTTCGTCGCAACAACTGAAAGGAGGTGATCCTGTGTCTAGCCATAAACCGCGGTCGTCCGCTGCCGTGACCAGGATCCCCGCTCCCGTGGAGATTCGCGCCTGACCAAAGGCGACGGCTCGCGGCCGTGATCGGCCGCCGGTATTCGGCGGAAGGACCGCCCCGCGGGGCGGTCCTTCTTCGTTTTATTTACGGGCATGTTTACGGGGCTGCGTCGCCGAGGGCTTCCGGCCGCCGCCCGGCCAGCTTCATAAATCCGTCCATTGCGGCGGGATCGGTCCAGCGCAGGACGGCGACGAGGTCGTTCTCGGGGTCGACCCAGGTCAGGTTGCCGCCGGCGCCGCGCGCGCAATAGCTCTTGGCCGAAGCGCTCGGGTAGAGCCCGCGGCCGGTGTTGAGCCACCACAGATAGCCGTATTGCGGGTGGAGCGGGCAGGGTTCGAGCATCCTGTCGATCCACGCCTGCGAGATGATGCGGCGGCTGCCCCACACGCCGCGGCGGAGCAGCATCAGGCCGATCCGTGCCTGGTCGCGCGCGTGGATAAAGACGCCGCCGCCCCAATGCCCGCCGCCCGACACCGATTGCACCCGCCGCCCGTCGAGCTCGACCCAGGAGTTGCGGTAGCCGTGCCACTCCCAATCGGGGGACGCGCCGATCGGGTCCATCACCAGCTCACGGAACACCTCAGGCAACGGCCGCCGCCACAGCCGCAGCAAGGCGAGAGCGAGCCGGTTGACGCGCACGTCGTTGTATTCCCAGAACCCTCCGGGCGGCTCGAGGTCGCGGTGGGTCCCTTTGGGCGCGGCGGTCGGCCGGCCGGCGGAGGCGCGGTTGCGGTCGATCAGGTCCGGCTTGTCCCACAAGACACCCTCCCATTCCGAGGTCTGCTGTAAGAGATGGTGCCAGGTGATCGCGTCGTTGCGCGGCGGGTCGAAGCCGCCGTCGTCGACGGTGCGGCGGACCGGATCGTGCGGGTCGGCGAAGAGGCCACGGTCCCAGGCGAGGCCGGCGAGGATCGCGAGATAGCTCTTGGCAACGCTGAAGGTCATGTCGACCCGCGCCGTATCGCCCCACTCGGCGACGATCTCGCCGTGGCGCAGCAGCAGCCCGTTCGGCCCCCCGCGCGGCCGCACCGGGCCCAAGGTCTCGTTCCACGGCGGGCGTTCGCTGAAATCGGTCGCCACCATCTCGGCGAGGTCGCGCGTCCACGGCGTCTCGTGCTCGGCCGCGTGAGCGGCGGCGGCGGCGACCGAAGCGGCGTCGAGCCCGGCCTCGGCCGGCGATCGGGTCGGCCACAGGGCAGGATGGGGTGGCGGGAAGTCGGTCATCGGTGGGGCTCCGGGTGCGGGTTGGACTTGATTTTCGGACAAGGTGGCACGAATTCGTGAGCGATAGCCGCGCGGCGCCGGGCCGCGGTCAGCTTGCAATGCGGCCGACGAGCCTGCTAGAAGGGGGCCTCGTCAGCCTTCCGGGGTTTCGATATGGGTTCTTTCAGCCTGATGCACTGGATCGTGGTTCTGGCCATTATCCTGATCCTGTTCGGCGCCGGGAAGCTGCCTCGCGTCATGGGCGATTTTGCCAAGGGCATCAAGGCCTTCAAATCCGGGATGAAGGAGGAGGACGAGGCCGACGCCGCCGGGCCGCCGCCGGCCCAGGTGCCGCCGCCGGCCGCAGCGGCGACTGCCGCCGGCCCTGTCGGAGCCGCCGCCGACCACCCGCACGAGCGCGTCTGACGCCCTCGGCCGGCACGCCCGCCGGGCGTATCGGGTCGGGGCGCCGGTTCGATTGTCATTCCACCTCGCAAACGGTTGTCCGGGCAAAAGCAACTGCTTCTGGTCCGACAAATCCGATAGCGTTAGAGCGGCGCGTACAGCCGAAGGCCGCCGTGGCCGGGTCTGACCCGGCCATCCACGCCTTTCCTGGGCTCGGCCATCTCGGTTTCAAGACGTGGATGCCCGGATCAAGTCCGGGCAAAGCGCGCTTCGAGTCGCACTGAAGGTTAAAATTTACGCGGGCCGCAATCGCCGAACCGGGCACCCGTCGGCAAAGCCGGCCGCGCGCAATGCTAAGGCCCCGAATTTGGAGCAGCACGCCGCGGGCGAGGCGCGGTTTCTTGCGTATCGCGCGGCAATGGGCACGGGGCGCCGTGGCGCTTACTGCACCTTGAGCAGTTGAACGTCGAAGATCAGGGTCGCGTTCGGTGGGATCACGCCACCGGCGCCGCGCGCGCCGTAGCCGAGCTCGGGCGGGATGACGAGGGTGCGCTCGCCCCCGACCTTCATGCCGGCCACCCCCTCGTCCCAGCCGGCGATGACCTGATGCGCCCCGAGAGTGAAGTCGAAAGGCTGGCCGCGGTCGAGCGAGCTGTCGAATTTGGCGCCCTTGGCCCCATCCTTCGACAGCCAGCCGGTGTAGTGAACCGACACCTTGGCGCCGGCGGCCGCGGTGGCGCCGTCGCCGAGCTTGTTGTCGGTGTATTTGAGACCGTCGGGCATCTCGATCACCTGGCTTTCCGCCGCGACGGCATGCCCGAACGGCGTGCCGGCGGCTATGATGGCGAGCGCCATCGCGGCGCCGGCGATCCGAAGCGGTAGCATGATTTTACGGCAGTCGATAGCGGGCATGCGTTTCCCCTGAGTGTGGCGGCGGTCTTGTAAGCCATCCTACCACTGGCTCGAAACTGAGCTTGTTGCCGCGGCGACAGGACGCGGCGCCGATCTCGCTGCGTCCAACCCGGCGGCCATCGCATAGGTGCGGCCCATCGCGTGGGTAATGAACAGATCGCATAGAGTAAATGAATTTGACGCATGAATATTGCCCGCCGTACAGTTTCAATGGGAAAATGTTGCTGGCGCGGGCAGCGAGGCGTAGCATCCTTGTCGCAGCTTACGAAGGCTGAAGAGGCGGGTCACCAGGCTCCGGTGGGGCGGGCCCGCGGCGAGGCCCCCGGGCTCGTACGGAGCGGGGCAACGAGGAGAAACAACCATGGCGTATGATCTGCTCATCAAAAACGGCCGCGTTGTCGATGGCTCGGGCGAGCCGGCATTTGCAGCGGATGTCGCGGTGCAGGGCGGCAAGATCGTCGGGGTCGGCAAATACGCCGGCGCCGCCGCCAAACGGACGATCGACGCCGCGGGCCGCGTCGTCGCCCCCGGCTTTATCGATCATCATACCCATTTCGATCCGCAGGCGGTCTGGGACCCCTATTGCGGCTCGTGGGTGCATAACGGCCACACCACCGTCATCGTCGGCCAGTGCGGCCAGGTCATCGCCCCGGTCCGGCCCGGCGACGGCGAGTGGTATCTCGAATTCTTCTCCGACGCGGAACAGATCCCGTTGCCGGTGCTGAAGGCCGGGGTCGACGTGACCTGGGAATCGGTCGGCGACTATCTGAACGCGCTCGGCAAGAAGCGCGGCATCAACGTCGGCACCTTGATCGGCCACTCCGGCATCCGCCGCTATGTAATGGGCGAAGCTGCCTCCGAGCGCGAGGCGACCCCCGAGGAAATGGCGGCGATGCAGCGGCTGATCCGCGAGGCGATGCATGACGGCGCGCTCGGCTTCTCGACCGCCCCCAAGGATCGCGGCGACCCGGCCGGGGTGCCCGATGACGCGGAGCGCTGGGCCCTCGCCAGCGTGCTCGGTGAGCTCGGCACCGGCGTATTCCAGGTTGCCGGCGGCGCCCCCGGCGGCACCAAGCAGACCCGGCAGGTCGCCCGTGAGCTGGCGGCGCGCACCGGGCGGCCGTCGATCTACAACTTGATGTCGGATCCGATCGGCAACCCCGATGAATGGGTCGAGCACCTGAAATGGCTCGAAGACGGGTTTAAGAGCGGTGCCCGCTGCTATGGCTCGTGCCTGTCGACCGTCGCTGGGGCGATCTTTGATCTGCAGCGCGGCCTCAACGTCCCGCAAGATGAGGACATCACGCATCCCGAGGGCTTCTTCCGCGGCATGCCGACCTGGGACAAGGTCATGGCCCTGCCTTATCAGGACCGCATGCGCGCGTTCCGGGACCCGGAGATCCGCAAGGCGATGTCCGCCGAGGCGGTCGAGGGCACGGTCGTTCAGGAAGGTGGGATGACCGACCGGCGCGGCCGCGCCCGCGGCCTGTTCAACCGGCGCTGGGACCTCGTCGAGGTCTTTATGACGACAAAGGGGCAGAACCGGCATCTCGAGGGAAAGAGCGTCGAGCAGATCGCGAAGGATCAGAACAAGGGCATCATGGACGCCTTCCTCGATCTGTCGCTCGATGAGGATTTGCAGACCTGCTTCCAGGCGATCGACCGCAACCATGATCCGAAGGTGCAGAAGCACATCCTCGGCTCGCAATTCACCGTGATCGGCACCAGCGACGGCGGCGGCCGGCCGCACACCGCCGACCGGCACGAGACCAGCACCAATCTCTTGGGCCATTGGGTGCGCGAAGAGCAGGTGATGACGCTCGAAGAGGCGGTCTATCGGCTGACCGGCAAGACCGCGCTGATGCACGACATTACCGATCGCGGCTTTATCGCCGCCGGCAAGGTCGCCGACATCACGATCTTCGATCCCGACACGATCGCGTCCAAACCGCGCGAGCCGGTCGCGAGCATGCCGGCGGGTGGCGTGCAGGTCAGGCGCGACGCGGTCGGTATCGACTACGTCGTGGTCAACGGCAGCGTGCTGCTCGACAAGGGCGAACTGACCGACGCGTTGCCCGGCCAGATCGTCCGCGGCCCGCTGTACCAGGGCGCGCAGGCGTAATCAGCCGGCCGGCACTTCCGCGCCTGTCCGGACTTGTTCCGGGCAGGCCGGCGCCGCCAAAAATTGCTTTTACCACCCGATGGCCGGACTTGATCCGGCCATCCACGTCTTCAGGTTAGCGGGTGTAAAGTCGTGGATGGCCGGGACCAGCCCGGCTACGGGGGTCATTGCCTCTGGAATCTCTTACAGGAGGAACGCCATGGCCGAAGGGGCGAAACGCATCGAGCAGCTGGCGCCGGAATTGGACCGGATCATCGCGACCTCGCAGCCGATCGAGGAACTGGCCGACGGGTTTGGCGGGCACCAAGGCCCGGCCGAGGGGCCGCTGTGGTGGCATGAGGGCGGGCATCTCGTCTTCAGCGACATCCACAACAACCGGCGC
>DATKHX010000348.1:0-3353 GCA_035510075.1 Allostellaceae bacterium | reverse complement strand
AGCTGCGGCCCGATCGGCGTGTCGTCCGTATAGCCGTAGACGACCACTTTGGCGTTCTGCAATGCGGCGAGCTTCGGAACAATGTTGGCGGCCAGCTCGGCCTTGCCGGCGCCGCTGAGCTGATAGCTGCCGGACGCAAACAACAGATCGCCGGCTTCGACAAAAGTGGCTTGCTGCTGCAATGCCGAGACTTGCGTCTGCAATTGCTGATTCTGGGACTGGAGCTGTTGGTTCTGCGACTGCAGCGCGTCGTAGCTGCTCTGTGACACGCAGGCCGACAGCAGCAAGGCGGCCAGCGGCAAGGCCGCCGCCGTTCCGGCATATTTGTTCCAGGGGAGGGATAGGCTCGTCATGACAATCGTGCTCCATTTCACAAAGAACGCCCGGTGTCGGCACGCCGGAGTTGGGCAATCTTCCCGAATGCCGACGGGCGGCTGCGAGCATCCTCCGGCAATAGTTGAAAAACCCCTCACAAACTCGCGCGAGCCGCAACGCCAACTTAGGTTTTTGGGTTTGTTGCCACCGGGCCTCGCGGGTGCGGCGGCGGGGCCAATCCGCGCAAGGTGGCGCACGATATGGCGGCCTCCGCCCGGCGACCGCCACTCAGCACTGCAACTATCGAGCGGCTTGCGTTATCATCGGATCGTGGACACGCTCCGCTCGCAGATCCGTTTGTAATTCAGCTCGCCGATGCCGGACGGCAACCAGCCAAACTCCCCCCTCGGCGACGGGGTCGCCGCCGTGCAGGCGCGGCTGCCCGGGGTGTCCCCGGCCGTGCTCCGCGCGATCCCGGACGTTGCCGTCGTCGACCCGAAAGTCGCGACGGCGCGGCGCTACCGCCGCCGGGTGCTGCTCGTGCTCGCTGGGCTGGTGCTGGCGCTCGGTCTCTATTGGGGGTCGAGCTACGTCTTCGCCTACACCGACGACGCCTATGTGACCTCCGATCTCGTCGCCGTCGCGCCGCAAATCACCGGCCGCATCATCGCGGTCCCGATCACCGACAACGAGACCGTGATCAAGGGAACCCTGTTGGCCGAAATCGATCCGACGCCGTTTCAACTGGACCTTGCCAAGCAGCAGGCGAAGCGAGCCGAAGCCGAGGCGCAGCTTGCGGTCGACCACGACCTGATCAAATCCGCCAAGGCGGTGCGCGACGCCGCGGCGGCTAGATCCCGGCTGGCCAGCGATAATCTGCAGCGCGCCCAGCCGATCGCCACCGCCGGCTTTTTGTCGCGCCAAGCGCTCGATACCGCAAAGGCCAACGCGCAAGAAGCGTCGGCCGCCCTTGCCAACGCCGAGACTGCCGTCAACAAGGAGCGCCAGATGGAGGCGCTGCACGACGCAACGGTGAAGGCGATCACCGCGGAAATCGCCTACCTGCAATGGCAGCTCGACCAAACGAAAGTGCTGGCACCGACCGACGGGGCCACGACCAATCTGACCTTGCGGGTCGGCGATCAGGCGGTGGCGAACCAGCCGCTGGTGGGCCTCGTCGATGCCCACGCTTGGCGGATCATCGCGAATTACAAAGAGAGCGTGATTCGCCACATGCAGGTGGGGCACGCCGGTTGGGTGTGGCTCGACTCCTATCCCTGGCACGTCCATCGCGCCGTGGTTCAAGGAATTGCGCGCGGGATCAGCCGCCGCAAAACGCCCAACACCCTCTTGCCCTATGTCGAGCCGACCACCGACTGGGTTCGCCTGGAGCGCCGGTTCCCGGTCACCTTGCTGCTGCTGAACCCGAACGCGGACGTCATCCTCCATATGGGTTCCGACGCGCGCACCGTGCTCTTTTATTGAGGCCGGCCGGTGCTGCGCGAGATTCCCGGCGCGCTTGCCAGCGAGTTGCGCTCGCTCGAATGGCGCGGCGCGCGCGGGTTGGAGGCAGCCGAAGCGGCGGCCTCGGTAACTTTGGCGGTGCTCGCCGCGCTCGCGCTGCACTCGGACGACCCATGGTGGGCGGGGATCACCGCGTTTCAGGTGACGCGCGCTTCGCCTTCGCTCGCTTTGTCGCGTGCGGTCATGCGCCTTGCCGGCAGCATCATCGGCGCGGTCGTGGGGCTCGTTATCCTGCGGTTGTTTGTCTATCAGTCGGCGCCGTTTTTGCTTTGCCTCTTTCTGTTGGGCTGCGCCGGGCTGTTCGGGTTCGAGACGTCGCGGTTCGGCTACGCATGGCTGATTGGCGCCGTGACCGCGTGCCTCGTCATTCTGATGTCCTTCGACCAGCCGCAAGTGGCGTTTACCACCGCCGTCAACCGGGTCGTCGACGTCCTCGTCGGAACCGTGGCTTTCCTGGTCGTCTGCGGGCTGATGCCAGCGCCGGGCGATGCCGCAAAACCCGCTGCGGCGAGCCTCCTCGATCCCCCGCCATTGGCCTTCTGGCGCCGGGGATACGGCGGCGAATTGCAGCGCTGGCTTCCCCGCAACAAAGTGATGCTGGTTTACGCCTGCCGCGGCGGGCTAACGGTCATGCTGCTGCCGGCGCTCGCCGAGTGGATTGCGCCGATCAGCCCGGTGGCCATAGGGATCACCGCGGTCGTCGTCCTGTCGATCCCAATGAGCGTCACCCAGCAGCCCGACAACCGCGCGCTCGTCCAACGCGCGGTGCACCGTTTTGTCGGCTGTCTGATCGGGGCGCTGGCCGGCCTCGCCTGTCTCGCGTTTGTCGGCGACGATTTTCTGCTGTGGACAGCACTGATCCCGCCCGGGATCTGGCTGTGCTCGCAAATCCAGACCGGAAGCACCGGGATAACTTATATCGGGATGCAGGCCATGTTCGCCTATTTGATGAGCCTTGTCCAAGGCCAGGGCCCGCCGGAGTCGATCAGCCCCGGCCTCGAACGTCTGGTCGGGGTCATCGGTGGCGTGTCGATCCTGGTCGTCGTCAGCCTGGTCCTGTCGCTGATCCCGCTCTCCGCGCCCACCCCGGCGCCCGCGGCCGGCGATTGACGAGCCGCAGCCCGACGAAAGCCATTCACCAGTTGATCTTCAGCTCTCGAACGGGTTCTCGACCGCGACACCAGTCGGCGCGAAATGCCGCACATTGCGCGTCGCCACCGTCAGCCGATGCTCAAGCGCCGTCGCTGCGATCAAGAGATCGGCCCCATTGTGACCGATTCGAGCGCTGAGCCGTCCCCAGCGGCAGGCGATCGCCGTGGTCACCGGGAGAATGCGATCTTCGTAGACCTCCAGGCTCCGCTTAAGCCAAGCAGTCAAGGCGTCGGCAAAACGCGGATCACGCGAGCGTTGCCCTTCGATGCCTTGCTCAATTTCCCCGATGGTAATCGCAGAGAGAAACAGCAAATCCTCTGGTTTCTCGCTGAGCCAGAGCAGAAACCGCGTGTTACGGCGGC
>DATKHX010000347.1:0-3883 GCA_035510075.1 Allostellaceae bacterium | reverse complement strand
GCGACGTTCATTCCGATCATCATCAACGCCGCGGCTCGCGGCGGCGCCGTGCGGTCGCCGGGAAACAGCTGCTCACCTTCGTAGCGCAGGATACTCTTGCGGAACTTAGCGGTGCGCTTGGTCCAGGGCGACCCGTTGTCGCCGCCGACGGCGAGATAGGCCGGGCTTTTCAGCACGTCGACATTGTCGAGATCATAGGTCGCGACCGAGATCTTCGGATTGTCGGCGCCGATCCAGCGATCGGCATTGAGAAAGCCCGGCACCCGCAGCCGTTCGGGGACGTGCTCGAGATCGTACCAGTCGTGAAATTCGTCCTCGGGCGCGGCCGAAAAATCCATCGCCGCGATCAGAATGCCCTTTGCCATCGCTTCTTTCCTCCCGAAATCATCCGGCCCATGATCACCGACGGCGGAGCCGGTTACCAGCAAATCCCGCCCCCGCTGCAGCCGCCGACGCGGGTCAACGGCGCTGCTTCGCCGCGGCCGTCGCCTGTTCTCGGAAGATCGTGTCCGCGGCCCGCCTCTGCGTTTCCGACAGGCTTGCATAAAGGCTGTCGAACGCCGCGGCCAACCGCTCGGTGTTGTCGGCGTAGGCGCGCGCGATGCGGGCATAGTCGTGCATGTTGTCGACCGCACTCATCGTCGCGACCGCGCCGGCACGCTGCGCGAACAGCGCGTCGGTGCCCTGCGCGTTCTCGCGCATCGCCTTGGCAAAAGCGTCCCACAGCGGCATCTGCGCAGCGGTGATGCCGAGTTGCGACCGCAGCGTCTCGATGCGCCGGTCGATTGCGGCTTCGACTTGCGCGGACAGCCGCGGCGGCGCCGGTTGCGCCACCGCAGGGGCGGCCACGGCGGCGGGCGGCGGGTTGGTCGAGGGTGGTGCCGAAGACGCGGGCGGCGGGATCGGCGCGGTCGCCGGCGGCGCCTGCGCGAGACACCCCGGCGACGCGGTCAGCGCCGCCAACAGGACGCCGAACCTTGTCGCGCGCATCAGCCGGCGTCCGGCGGCTGGTTAATCCCGGCCGCGTCCGCGGCCGCCGCCGCGAAAGCCGCCGCCAAAGCCCTGGATATGTCGCGCTTCGCGCCACCCGCCGCCGCCTCCAGGCCACTCCCTATGGCCGCCCTCGAAGGCGCGGCCGTGCCACCCGCCGCCCCAGCCGCGCCCCCAGCCCGGCATCCGGGCAAAGCTTCCCGGCGAGCGGCGGCGGAAATCACCCCCGCCGCCAAAGCCGCGATACCCGTACCTTGCAATGGGGCCGCCACGGTAGAAGGTCGCAAAGCCGGCGGCGACGTAGTCGCCCTCACCCCAGAACGGGCCGAACGCTGCGAAATCCAGGATCGGAGGCCCGACGACCAGTGCGAAATCGGGCGGCACAAAGATCGCCGGCGGCGGCGCCGCTTCGACGATGGTGACAGGCGGCGGCAGCACGACGATCGGCGGCGGCGCCGCGGCGCCGAGCATGGCTCCGGTCGAGAGCGGCGGCACGGCGCCGTAGGCGGGGTGCTTTGCCGGTCTCGGCGCCCGGTGTGCGACCGGCGGCGGCCCATAGGCGGCCGGTGGCGGCTCCGGTGCAACGGGGTACGCGCCCACGGCGCCATAGGAGGCGGGGACCGGAGGACCGCCCCACCACCCGCCATACCCATCCCAACCCCATGCCGGGCCGCCGCCCCACCAGCCGCCGCCGACCGGCCACGGCCAACCCCAATGGCGCCAGCCATACACCGGGCGGTAGAACCCACGCCAACCCGGGCCGCGCCCGTGCCAGCCAGGCCCGTACCAGCCGACGCGCGCTCCGCCGTGCCAGCCGGGGCCGCCATGCCAGCCGGGGCCGCCGTGCCACCCAGGCCCGCCGTGCCACCCAGGCCCGCCGTGCCCGCCGCCGCCATGCCCGCCGCCGCGATCCGCCTCGGCCGATCCGGCAACGGCCACAACCAACACGGCGGCGAGCAGCAGCCGGCGTCCGACGTTTTGTCTACTCATGCGAGATATCGTAGCTGTGGCCCGCGGCACGGCAGTGAATCGAAAAAGCGGCAACAGGTTGCTCGGCGCGGAATGGAGCAGCCTGCTCGCTCAGCCGCGGCGCTGGCGCCCGACCTGCATGTTGGCGAGAAACGGGACCAGCGGGTGCGCGCCCATCGCGACGATGGCGCGGGTGTCGAGCGCCACCAGCGCCGCACGCTGCGCCGATGTCAGGCGAAAACGGTCGGCGTAGGCGGCGGCATCGGCGAGGAAGGCGGCACGGCTCGCGTCGTCGTGGGCGAGACCCTGCAAGGCGACGGTCAGCTCGACGAGCTCCGGCTTGATCGACGGGTAGTGCGGCTCGGGCGGGGCCTGCGGTGGGCTGAACCAGCCGAGCGAGGCGTAGTTGTGATGCCAGCTCGGCTCCAGCGAGACGATGTCGGGTTTGCGCTCGCCGAGTGCCCCGGCGGCGCAGGCCCAGCAGCGCAACTCGACATTGCCGGCGGCGTCGAGCTCGGCCGCGTCGTAGCCGAGAAGCGATTTGAGGTTGCCGGCGGCGAGCCGGTCGAGCGCTCGCCTGTCCCAGGCGAGGTCGGGCTCGGCATAGCGCTCGGTGCCCGGGTAATGCGACATGCCGCCGCTCGCCAGCACCGCCGTCCTCAGCCCCATCGCGCCGGCGATCCGCGCCAACGCCTGGCCGAAGTGGTAGCAGCGCTCCATCGTCGGCTGCGGCGGCAGGTAGGCGTTGACGTAGATCGGGAGGACCGGGTCGGCAATGCCGAGATGGGTCAGCGGAATGCCGAGCGCATAATCGATCTTGGCGACGCTGGTAAAGGCCGGGTCGAAACCCTGGGCATACATTTGGCGCACGATCGCGAAACCGATCTCGCCCGGCACCCGCCAATGAAATTTTCGGCCGGCAAAGGCGCCGTTGGCCTCGTCGCCGACATGGACCGTGAACGGCGGCGCGGCGGTGTGGAAAAACTGCTCGGCATGGTCGTTGGCAAAGACGACCCATAGATCGGGGCGCAACGCCTGGAGGCGGGCGCCGATCTCGGCCGCCACCTTCTTGACCCGCTCGACCGTGCCGCGATCTTCGGTTTCCGGCATCGTAAAGAATTGCGGGGCATGAGGCAGCATCGCACCGCCGATCGCGCTTGACATCGCCGCCCTTTCTCCCGATCGATCATCGATCGATAATATTGCGGCTCATGCCGCGCCCGCGAGCCTCAAAATGCCTGCCGAGGAAACGTCCCCGATGTCGGCCGCCGACGACGATCAGCAGATCGACCGGGTCAACGCGGACCCGCCCGCCCCGCCATCCGCCGACGCGGCGCCCAGCGTGCAACAGGAAACTGCGGCGGCGCCCGCGGCGCAAGGCGAAGCTGCACCCGCCGGCGAGCCGCATCGTCGCCGCCGGCGCCGCCGCCACCGGCTGCCGCGGGATTTCGACCCCGCTCGCGGACCCGCGGCATCACGCCAGCCGGCGCAAGATGCGACAACGGGCGACGGCCGCCCGAGCGCCGACACGGCCGATCGCAACGCGGCGGGCAGCGACGATCAGCTTGGCGCGCCTCCAGTTGGCGGCACGCCAGAGCCGGGGCCGGCGCCGCGTGCGAGTGCGCCCGGCGATCGCCCGCCCCGCCGTCACCGCCGCCGGCGCCGGCCGCCGCCCGGCGCTTTGGGGCCAGCGGCCCCCGGGGCTCTGGGATCGGCCCTGGGGTCTGCCGAATCCCCAATGGCTCTTGATGCCGGCGGCGACGCCGCGGCGCCGGAAGGCAACGCCGAAGGGAGCTCGCAGCGCGCGACGCTTCATCTGCGACGGCCGGTGCGCGGCCGGCGCCAACTGCCGCGGCCACCGGGTCTCCAACGAGGCGCGGCCGAGATCGCCTCGCCCGATGGCGAGGCGCCGGCAGCCGAAGCC
>DATKHX010000346.1:0-2598 GCA_035510075.1 Allostellaceae bacterium | reverse complement strand
TAGCTACAGCCGCCACCCGCTTGGCCTTCATCAACGATCAATGATTAATCATTAATGAGCTTACGGGTGCCGCCCGAGGCGAAGCGATACGGAAAGCGAAGCGGCGAGACAGAAAACGCAATTATTCGCAGGGTCGCGTTTCCGCTCAGTCGGGCCGCGGCGTTCGACCCTGAGCGTTGCTCGCCCGTACCTCATGTTCTCGCGCGGGATGCCTCGGAAGGGTAAGCCCCGTAGGTGCGGCGGAACAGCTGCGCGAACCGGCTCGGGTTGCTGAAACCGTGCTCGGCAGCGATCCTGGTCAGCGACTGCGCTTGGTCGACGCGCAATATCTCCACCCGCGCCGCTTCCAGCCGGATGCGCTGCAACGCAGCCATTGGGGTCGTGCCGCGAGAACGGCGAAACGCCAGCTGCAGCGAGCGAATACTGCACCCGGCGGCATTGGCGATCGCCTCGATCGTCAGCGGCTCGCAGGCATTGGCGCGCATGAACTCTTCGGCCCGCTTGACATTGGCCGGTGCAGCAGCAGTCCGCTGCCGCAATAACCGTTCAAAATAGCTGTGCCGGAGGCCGAGCAACAGGCTCAGCGCGAGGTGCTCCTCGTAGCTCCGAATGGCGACTTCGTTGGTCAGCAGCGAGTCGGAGCGGTCCAACTCTGTAAACAGCGAGGCGAGCATCCGCTGGATCGTGGCGCCGGCGCCGCGTGTGGCATCGAACACCGGCTGGAATGCGACGGATCCGACCTGCCCGCCATCCAGCAGAGCTTCTAGTTTCTGGCGGAGAAGTCCGGCCGGCAATGTGAGCATGAGTCGGCTGTCGCCGTCGCTCGACACAGCTTGGAAACTGGGTTCGTCGCTATAAGCCGCGCCTACCGAGGGGCCGGCAATTGCCGACTCGTCGCCGCCGGGGAGGATAAACCGGGCCCCGCCCCGCTCGAAGACGACAATCCGAACGACGTCCACCGCCGGCAGCCGGATCGTGAGCTGCATGGCAAGCCTGTCGGCGATGCGATGCGCGCGCAGCCTACCGATATTGGCAATCGAATACTCCGTGCGATAGCTTTCCGGTTCGATGCGGAAGCGCCGCTGATCGACCGGCGCCCAGTCACGGGAATTGACGAACCCCCGCTTGTCGACGATCGCCTTTTGCCAAGATGGGAGGAGATCCCAGGAGATGGGCGTAATCAGTTTCGGGTCGCGCACTTCGAGATCGGTGAACCGGCCGGGCATGCGGGATTTAACCCTCTTTCGCCTCCCAGCAGTCTTATAACGGTACGGTTCCGGCGCGGTCGAGCGGAGCCGTCGGCATTGGCCAATTTGCCGCCAGCCCGCTGCAGCTGCGGCGGAAAGGCGTTGGGGTTCTCCGCCCCTGTCGATGAATTCCGGAGAGGAGCGCTGCGGTGCATCGCCGACGGCGAGGACTTACCCGATGCCGGCGACGATCGGTAGCCCGGCCGTCCTCGGCGTCCTAGGCGATGCCCTCGGCAAAGCCGGCTACGCCCGCAAGGGTCCGGGTTACGTCTCCAGCGGCTCGGATTCCTTGCCTTCGAGCGCCTCCTGCTCCGCCGCGGGCAGGCGGGCGCGGGCGCGGCGAACGGTGTCCTCGAGCTCGTCGAGCGTGCACAGGCCGAGCCCGACCGGATGGCGCGGCTTGATGTTCGGGCTGTTCCAATGGGTGCGGTCGCGCACCGCCGCGATCGTCGGCTTGGTCGTGCCGATCAGCTTCGAGATTTGCGCGTCCGACAATTCCGGATGGGAGCGCAACAGAAAGGCGATCGCGTCGGGTTTGTCCTGGCGCTTGGCGATCGGCGTATAGCGCGGCCCCTTGTGTTTGAAGACCTGCGGCGGCATCGCCTGCGGCGACAATGCCAGACGCGCGTCGGGGTCGTCTTGGCAGCGCGCGATTTCCTCGGCGGTGGTCTGGCCGTTTGCGACCGGGTCGAGGCCCTGCATCTGGTTCGCCACCTCGCCGTCGGCGATGGCCTGGATTTCGAGCGGATGCAGACCGCAGAAATCCGCGATCTGCTCAAAGGTGAGCGAGGTGTTGTCGACCAGCCACACGGCGGTCGCCTTCGGCATCAACGGTGCAGGCATGATGAATCCCGGTTTCTGCGGCGCGGCGTCGCCGCGGGGCGGCGCGCGGCCGAGCGCAAACGATCTTAAACAATATATAATCCCGGCGTCGATCGAGGGAAGACGCCAGCCACGGAGCCGCAGATGATTGAGGAATCCGAACTGGAGCCGCGGCGCAGGCCGGCGGCGCCGAAGGATCTGAGCCTGATGGGCATTGCCGAGCTCGAAGCCTATATCGCCCAGCTTGAAACCGAAATCGCTCGCACCCGGGCCGAGATCACCGCCAAGCTCGGCCAAAGAGTCGGCGCCGAAGCGCTCTTCAAGCGCTGAACGCTCGCTCGGCCGGGCGTCCGCCGCGCGAAGCGGCCGGCACCGGCGCATCGCAGGCGTCCGCCGCGAGGAAGGCTCACGAGCGAACCACCTCGGCCGGCGGGAGGTGATGCTTGCCGAGCGGGACCACGGTGCTCGCCTGCGGGCCTTTGGCGCTCTCCGCCTCTTGCGCGACAAAACGCACCTCGTCGCCGACGGT
>DATKHX010000345.1:0-3347 GCA_035510075.1 Allostellaceae bacterium | reverse complement strand
TCGACCGCGCTGCGCTGCGCGTCGTTGAGCGCGGCGAAATAGGGGGCCATTGCGTCGGCCGGCCGGAACGTCAGGACAGCGGGATCGGACATCGGCTTCGAATATAGCAACGCCGTCCCGCGGATGCAGCGCCGCGTCTTTGTTGACGGGTCCGATGCGGTCGGGGCCGTGGCCGCGGGTTGGCGCCGCCATCGGCCGCTCAAGACGATAGCCGCGGGACGAGGGCTGAGCGGCGATGGCGACTGCTCACCGCATTCGTCCCGAATGCGGGCCGCGATCGCCCCGTCCCCTGATCTTGGAGTGGTATCGGCACTGCGGCTGTGCGAATCGCCCAGCCCTTCCAATTCATCGTTGTGGGACCGATGCGGCCGCCATCGGTTGGTATGTCGCTCGCGGTTGCCCGTCATTGTCCAGCGTGCGTCGGCACGATTTCAGACGTTATGCCGCGATCGACTTCACAATGTCCAAAAAAAGCAGCCTGGAGCTGATCGACTCCTGCTTCAATTCCAAACAAAATACTGCCGCCGGGTCGGTTTGGAACGGAGAGGACCGGGGTTAAAGGAGACGAGCCACATGCCCACGCCCCGCGCGTTGCGCATCGGCACTCGCGGCAGCCCGATGGCGCTGCGCCAAACCGAGCTGGTGCGCGAACGCCTGACGGCCGCGCATCCCGAGCTCGCGGCGGCCGAGATGGTGGAAATCGTCGCGATCCGCACGACCGGCGATCGGGTGCAGGACCGGCGGCTTGCCGAGATCGGCGGCAAAGGGCTGTTCGCCAAGGAGATCGACGAGGCGCTGATCGACGGCCGCATCGATCTTGCGGTGCATTCGCTGAAGGACCTCGAGACCCGGCTACCGAGCGGGGTCGAGATCGCCTGCATTTTGCCGCGCGACGACCCGCGCGACGCGTTCCTGTCGCCGAAAGCGGCAAGCCTGGCGGCGCTGCCACAACGAGCGGTGGTCGGCACCGCGTCGCTGCGCCGGCAGGCGCAGCTGTTGCGGCGGCGTCCCGACCTCGAGATCGTGCCGTTGCGCGGCAACGCCAACACTCGCATCCGCAAGCTCGAAGCCGGCGAGGTCGATGCGACGTTGCTCGCGCTGTGCGGCCTGCAGCGGATTGGGCTCGCGCATCTCGCGACCGAAATACTGCCGCGCGAAATCATGCTGCCGGCGGTCGGGCAGGGTGCGCTGGCAGTCGAATGCCGCGCCGGCGACGAGAGGGTGCGGCGGCTGTTGGCTCCGCTGCACGATGCGCCGAGCGCTGCCTGCACCGCCGCCGAGCGGGCGATGCTGGCGGTGCTCGACGGCTCGTGCCACACGCCGATCGCCGCGCTCGCCGAGGTTGACCGCGACGGTGGTGGGTTGACGATCGAGGGATTGCTGCTGACCCCCGACGGCGGCGGCGAAATCCGGTCCCGGCGCGCGGGCAGCGTCGCTGACGCCGTCGCGATCGGCACCGCGCTCGGTGAGGAGTTGCGCCGCCGCGCCGGCCCCGAATTTGACCTCGATCAACCTCGACCTTAGAGTAAGGCGGGGTCCTCGATGAACACGGGAATGTCTAGTCGGAGTCCTGGTGGGCGTCGCTGCGGGCGCGAGGCGAACCGCACCAGGTGCTCGATCCGGTCGCCGTACAGCTAGTCGAGCGCGGCGCGAAAGCGCCTGAGGATCGGGTCGTCGCGGTCGGCATTGCGGGGGCTGTCTTCGGAGTCAGCCGTCAACGCATGCCGAGGATCGAGCCCGTTGTGGCGCGCGGGTCGCGGCGCGGCCAGCGCCCGCGTTCGACCTGGTGGAAGAACTCGTCGAGGGTGCGGTTGAACAGGTCCGGCTCCTCGAGATTGACCGCGTGGCCGGTGTTCGGGAAAACCACCAGCGCCGCCGCCGGGATCGTCCGCTTCATCAGGATGCCGGGCTCGAGGCAGGGGTGGTCCTCGTCGCCGGTCATGACCAGGGTCGGCACGTCGAGCCGCGCCATCTCCGCCGTCAAATCCCATAGCGACGGGCGCCGCGCCTGGACCCCGCGCATCGTCAGGGCCGAGCCCGTGGTCGAATGCCCGGCAAGATTGGTCGCGAATTCGCCCCAGCCGCGCGGGTCCTTGTTTTGGAACTGGACGCGGCTCGGGCCCTGCGCGTAGGTCTTGCTCGCCTCGCCCATCCCCTGCCCTTCGATCAGGGCGATGGTTTTGGCGGTCTCGTCGTGAAACTGCTGACGTTTGCCGGGCTCGGCACCATAGCCGCAGCCGGCGACGACCAGGGACAGCGCGCGGCCGGGATAGGCAAAGCCGAAATGCAATGTCGCAAACCCGCCCATCGAGATGCCGACGACATGCGCCTTCTCGATCGCGAGCGCGTCGAGCACGGCGTGGATGTCGTCCCGGGCGCGGTCCTGCGAATAGCGGGCCGGGTCTTCCGGCACGTCGGAGGGCGGATAACCGCGCGCGTTGTAGGCAATGCAGCGATAGCGCCGCCCGAAATAGCGCATCTGCCCTTCATAGCCGCGGTAATCGTCGGCGAATTCGTGGACAAACACGATCGGTGTCCCCGACCCGGTCTCCTCGTAATAGAGGCGTACGCCGTCATCGGCCGACAGGTGTGGCATCGCTTTTCCTTTGGCTTGCCGCGACCGCCGATCCTACGGGCGCGGGCGCGCCGCCCGCAAGCGGCGCCGTCAACCGCGATTGGCACGATCCTTGAAGCAGCAACGACAGGTCCGGGCCTTAGCGACGCACATTAAGGCCGATCCGGGCCGGGATCGCCGGATCATGTCCGGACCTCATTCCCGGACCAGCCCCCGGCCATGCCCACGAGATGCGCATCTGCCCAGGCGCGGCGCAGCCGTGGACTTGCGAGGCGCGGCGCAGCGCCCCGGTGTGCGCTATTCGGCGAAGATCGTCGCCGCCTCGGGTGCTCGAACCCGGCCGGGGAAGTTGAGCCCGAACAGGGACACCACCGCCGAGACAAACGCGCATATCGCCAGCGCATAGAGCCCGCCGGCGAAGCTGCCGGTCAGCTGCTTGGCCCAGCCGACGATCGTCGGCCCGAAAAACCCGCCGAGATTGCCGAGCGAGTTGATCCAGGCGATGCCCGAGGCGGCGGCGGGGCCGGTCAGGAACATCGTCGGCATCGACCAGAACGGCCCCTTGGTGCCGTAAAACCCGATGGCGGCAATGACGATGCCGACCAGCGACCACCATGTCCCCACCGTCATCCCGGCGAAGACCAGCCCGACGACCGAGATCACGCAGGTCACAAACAGGCTCCAGCGCCGGTCGCCGACGCGGTCCGAAATCCAGCCGCATACGACCATGCTGAGCCCGCCGAAAATGTAGGGGATCATCGTCACCCAGCCG
>DATKHX010000344.1:0-2451 GCA_035510075.1 Allostellaceae bacterium | reverse complement strand
CGTAGATGTTGCGCATCGACCAATGCAGCGCGACCGCATGGCCGCCATTGTCGCGGACGACGCCCTTCGGGATGCCGGTCGTGCCCGACGTATAGAGGATGTAGAGCGGGTCGGTCGCCAATACCGGGACGCAATCGACAGGCTGTGCCGCGGCGGCGAGCTCCTCCCAATCATGGTCGCGCCCGGCGACGAGGTCGGCGCGGCACATCGTCCGCTGCAGGACCACGCAATGCTCCGGTTTCGACCTCGCCTCGGCGATCGCGGCGTCGAGCAACGGCTTGTAGGGCACGACCCGGCTGATTTCGACGCCGCAGGAGGCCGTCAGCACGACCCGCGGGTGGGCGGCGTCGATCCGCGTCGCGAGCTCATGCGCGGCGAACCCGCCAAAGACGACCGAATGGACCGCGCCGATGCGGGCGCAGGCCAGCATCGCCATCGCCGCCTCGGGCACCATCGGCATGTAGATCAGCACCCGGTCGCCCTTGCCGACTCCGAGCCCGACGAGCACCCCGGCAAGCCGCGCGACAGCGTCGAGTAATTCGTCGTAAGTAAAGCGAGCAATCTGGCCGGCGACCGGGCTGTCCCAAATAAGCGCGGTCCGGCCGCCGCAGCCGGCCGCGATGTGGCGGTCGAGCGCGTTCCAGCAGGTGTTGAGCCGCGCGCCCGCAAACCAGCGGTAAAAGGGCGGGCTGCTCTGGTCGAGCACCCGGTCCCAGCGCCGCTCCCAGTCGATCGCCTCGGCCGCCTCGGCCCAGAAATCCTCCGGGCGCTCGAGCGAATGGCGATAAGTTTCGACATATCCAGGCATCACCGACCTCCCATCCGCTGCGCTGGCGTCCGTGGTGCTGCTCGGGCTCCTCAGTCGCGGCTGGCGCCGATATGGGCGACGGCTTCGATCTCCACCTTGAGCGAAGGATCGGCCAATGCCGCCACCTGCACCAAGGTCGAGGCCGGGAAGTTGCCGGAGAAGAATTCGCGCCTTGCCTGCCACACTTTTTCGCGCTGAGTGATGTCGGTGACGAATATCGTCACCTTCATCACGTCACCCATACTGCCGCCGGCCGCTTCGAGCAGCCCGCGGATTTTGCTGAAGATCGCCTTCGCCTGACCGTATTCGTCGCCCACGGCCTCACTGCCCCGCGCGGTCATGCCGGCGACGTAGGCGATGCCGCCGGCGACGAGGCAGTTCGACCAGGTCTCGGGCGGCGGCTCCGGCGCTGCGGGGCTGGTAGCGCGGAAGATCGTGCTCATGGGTTCGGCTCCTCCATCTTACAAAATCAGCTTAGCCACTGGCGCTGTCCGCTGAAAGGGCCGGCGCGGGTCCGCAACGGCGGCGTTGAAGAATCCGCTGGCGGGCGGTTCGGCGCTCATATTTCGGGAGTCACCGATAACGGGCGCCCGCGATAGCCGCTTGACGATCATGCCGCTCTCCGGCATGGGCTACCGCTGGTTTTCTTTGATCGTCCCAAGGCCGAGGATGTTTACATAAATCGGATGAGCATCGGCCGAACGGAGATGAGCGCAGCAACGTCCCTGCCTCACGCACGCACCGAAGACGGCGTCGAAACGCCGTCCGGGAAATGGCGCGAGGGCGAGAATTTCCCGGTCGGGTCATGGCTGATCCGGCGCGAGTTGCGAACCCATGTCCACGCCTTCTACCGCTTCGCTCGCAACGCCGACGACATCGCCGATAATCCCGATTTGGCGCCGGGCGACAAGATCCGCCGGCTCGATCGCATGGCGGCGGTGCTCGACGGCGCGCCGGGCGACGCTGCGCCGGCCGCGGCAGCGATGCGGCAGAGCCTTCTCGCGACCGGTATGACGGCGCAGCATTGCCACGATGTGCTGCGGGCGTTCCGCCAGGATGCCGAACAGCGCCGCTACCGCGACTGGGGCGAGCTGATGGGATATTGCCGCTATTCGGCAGCACCGGTCGGCAGGCAATTGCTCGACCTGCACGGCGAGGAGCGCGCGACCTGGCCCGCCTCGGACGCGCTCTGCTCTGCCCTACAGGTGCTGAACCACCTGCAGGATTGCGCCGATGATTACCGCCGGCTCGACCGGGTCTACCTGCCGCTCGCCGATCTCACTGCCGCCGGGATCGGTGTCGAAGCACTCGCAGCGCCGGCCGCGAGCCCCGCGTTGCGGCAGGTGCTGGACATTCTGCTCGACCGCTCCGCCATCCTCGTTGCGACCGCACGCGGACTGGCACCCTGCGTCGCCGCGGCGGGGTTGCGCTGCGAATGCGCGGTCATTGTCGAATTGGCGGCGCGCCTCGTCGCTCGCCTGCGCCGCGACGACCCGCTGGCGGGCCGAGTCGGGCTCGCCAGATCGGATTTTATCGCGGCCTTTGCGACGGGCATTGTTCACGGAGCCCGCCGGTGAGCGACGCCGCGTTCGACGCCATCGCCGGGCCGCTGGACGAGGCGGCGCTGCGTGAAGCGATCCGCC
>DATKHX010000343.1:0-3531 GCA_035510075.1 Allostellaceae bacterium | reverse complement strand
ATCGTCCAGGTCGGCTCGGCGCTCGCGTACCGGGCGATACCACTGCAGTCGGCCTATTGCGGCGCCAAGTTCGCGATCCGCGGCTTCACCGACAGCCTGCGGACGGAGCTGATGCATGACGGTGTCGACGTGCATCTCGTCATGGTGCAGATGCCGGCGCTGAACACTCCGCAGTTCAATTGGGCGCGGAACAAGATGAGCCGGCGGCCGCAGCCGGTGCCGCCGATCTTTCAGCCTGAGATCGCCGCCGACGCGATCGTCTATGCCGCTCATTCGCGCCGCCGCGAGGTTTGGGTCGGCCGCTCCAGCGTGCAGGCGATCGTCGCCAACAAGTTCTTTCCCGGATTGCTCGATCGCTACCTCGCGAAGAGCGGCTACAGCAGTCAGCTGACGCAGGAGCAGGCCAAGCCCGATGCGCCCGACAACCTCTTCGACCCGGTGCCGGGCGACCCCGATACTCATGGCCGCTTTGACAACCGCTCCACGAGTGCGAGCCCGCAATTATGGGCGACGGAGCACCGCGGCGCCCTCTTCGCCGTCGGGCTGACCGTTGCAGGCTTGATCGCGACGATGGTGGTCGGCGCCCGCCCGCTGGCACGGCAAATAGATTAAAAAGCCGCCGGAACCGAGACCGGAGGGGCCCGTTTTAGCTACGGCGGCCGATCAGGTCGCCGTACGGAGTACCCGGTGGCGATCTTCGGACCCAGGGCCAACCTGTGGGTGAGCGTGGCCCTGCTTTCGACGGCCGCTGTATCGGTGGTCTTGCTGCTGGCCATCTGGGTGGTGCCGGTGATGGGATACAACACGCAGGACCGCTACAGCCCGGAGCAGCCGGTCCCGTTCAGCCATCAGCATCACGTCAGCGGGCTCGGCCTCGATTGCCGGTATTGCCACACCACGGTGGAGATTTCGCAGAACGCCGGCATCCCGCCGACCGAGACCTGCATGACCTGCCACTCGCAGATCTGGACCAATGCCGCGATACTGGCGCCGGTGCGGCAAAGCTTCGCCGACAACCGGCCATTGCGCTGGACCGAGGTCTACAGGCTCCCCGACTACGTCTATTTCGACCACAGCATTCATATCGCCAAGGGTGTCGGCTGCACCGAGTGCCACGGGCCGATCGGCGACATGGCGCTGACCTGGAAGGCAACGACGCTATACATGGGCTGGTGCCTGTCGTGCCATCGCGACCCGGCGCCGCATCTGCGGCCGCGTGACCAGGTGTTCAACCCGCACTGGAAGCGCACCGCCAATACGCCTTCCGGCAAAGAGTTGATGGCGGCCTACCACATTCATCCCGAAACGCTGGACGACTGCTCGGTGTGTCACCGATGAGCACCGCGTCGCGCGACTATTGGCGCAGCCTCGAAGAGTTGGCGGAGAGCCCGGGCTTCGCCGAGATCGTCGAGCGCGAGGCGCCGCGCTTCCGCGACGTATTGGGGGTGTTGGAGCGCCGCCGTTTTTTGCAGCTGATGGCGGCCTCGATGGCGCTCGGCGGCCTCTCGGCCTGCGGCCCCGAGACCAACCCGCGCCAGCTTCTCCCGTACGTCGTCCAGCCGCCCGGGATCGTGCCCGGGCGCTCGCGCTATTACGCGACGGCAACGACGCAGGAAGGATATGCGACCGGCGTCATGGTCGCGCACCAGATGGCGCGACCGGTCAAAGTCGAGGGCAACCCGGACCATCCGGCGAGCCTCGGCGCGGCCGGTGCGATCATGCAGGCGAGCATCCTCGGGCTCTACGATCCGCGCCGCGCCCAGAGCATCCTTGGCCGCGGGCAGATCGACACCTGGGAGAATTTTATTACGGTCATGTACGAGCGCCGGGAGCAGCTGATGCCGCATGGCGGCGCCGGGTTGCGACTGTTGACCGGAACCCTGACCTCGCCCTCGCTGCTGGCGCAGATCGCGGCACTGCAGCAGCAATTTCCGGCGATGCGCTGGCACCAATGGGAGCCGCTGCACCGCGACAACGAGCGGACGGCGGCCGCGCAATCTTTTGGGCGGCCGCTCGACCGGGTGTTCGACCTCGACGCCGCCGACATCATCTTCGCGATCGAAAGCGATTTGATCTCCTCGGCACCGGGTTGGCTCGCTTACGCCCGGCATTTCGCCGCTCGTCGGCGCCCGGACGAGACCGGCGGCAGGATGAGCCGGGTCTACGCGATCGAAAGCACGCCAACCTTGATCGGCGCCAAGGCGGATCATCGGCTGCCGCGGCGGCCGGCCGAGCTCGTCATGGCGATGCGCTATCTCGCGGCCGCAACGGGCGCCGGCCCGCAGGATTGGAAGCAGGCATCGGTCAAGGACGCCGCATGGCTCGACGCCGCAGCGCAAGACTTGACCCAGCATCGTGGCCGCATCCTCGTCCATGCCGGGCGCGAGCAGCCGGCCGAAATTCATTTGCTGGCCGATATGATCAACGGCGCGCTCGGCGCGTTCGCGGCGACGATCCGGATGATCGAGCCGGTCGCGGCTTCACCGCCCTCGCACGCACGCTCGCTAACCGAGCTGGCCGGCGACATGTTGGCGGGCAAGGTCGACACCTTGCTGGTGCTGGACGCCAACCCGGTCTACACGGCACCCGCCGACCTCGACTTTGCCGGGGCGCTGCGTCATGTGCTGCTGTCGGTGAGCCTCGCGCTCTACGCCGACGAAACCGCACTCGCCAGCACCTGGCACATTCCAGCGACTCACGAATACGAGGCGTGGAGCGACGCCCGCGCCTTCGACGGCACCGTCACGATCCAGCAGCCGCAGGTGAGCCGGCTCTATGGCGGCCACTCGGCGCAAGAGCTGTTGGCGGTGCTGCAAGGCGACACATTGCCGGACGACTCCGCGCTGCTGCGCGCCTTCTGGCAGCGTCGCGCACAACAGCAAGGACACGACGATTTCGAGCATTTCTGGCATGACTCGCTGCGCGTCGGCATCGTCGAAAACAGCGCCTCGGCACCGATCGCGGCCACGCCGCGTGCCGATTTGGCCGCGAGCCTGCCGGCTCCCGCCGCAAACCAGAGATCCGGCCTAGACGTGCTGTTTCGCCCGGACGGGATGGTCTGGGATGGGCGGTTCGCCGACAATCCGTGGCTGTTGGAGATGCCGCGGCCGTTCACCCGGCTTACCTGGGACAATGCCGCGCTGATCGCCCCGGCAACGGCGACGCGGCTCGGCGTCGACACCGAGGACGTCGTCGAGATCACGTTGCAAGGCCGCAAGGTGCGGGCGCCGGCCTTCGTTTTGCCGGGGCAGGCGCCCGACTGCGTCACCCTGCCGCTGGGCTTTGGACGAGCTGCTGGCGGGCTCGGCGTCGGGGTCGGTTTCGACGCCTATAAATTCCGCGCCGCTGCAGACCCATGGCGCGCCCAAGCCGCGAGGATTGCCAAGACCGGCGATACGCTGAGACTGGCGACGACGCAAGGGCATGACCGCGTCGCCGGGCGCGATCTGATCCGCGAGGGCACGCTCGCCGACTACCGGAAGGATGCGCATTTCCTCCAGCGTAAAGAAAACGACGCGTCGCTTTATCCGC
>DATKHX010000342.1:0-10255 GCA_035510075.1 Allostellaceae bacterium | reverse complement strand
CGACCATGCCGACGGCGCCGACGATTATCGCCGCATCGAGCAGGCCTTTGCGCTCGACATGGGGATCTTTAAAATAAAGTTCACGATGAATTTCCTGATGAATCTATGCAATCACCTGCAGCGGGTGTCGGCCCTGCTGGTCGGGGGCTGGTGGGTTTATACGAGCCATCTCGAAATCGGCGGCGTCGTCGCATTTCTTTCCGGGATCGGGAGGATCAACGATCCATGGGGCGATCTCGTTAATTATTTTCGCGACGTCAACGTCACCCAAGTCAAATACCGTCTGCTGGCCGACGCTGTCGACCAGCTCGGCCCGCCCGCTGCCACGACCGCGTGCCCCGGTCAATAGACGCAACGCCGGCCAAAGGCCGGCATGGTCGAGGCTGGCCGCCCGAATGATACATTTGTGCGCGAGGATTGTATCCTTTAGCTTAGCGAGGGTGTACCGGGGTTTGCGCGAGGCGGATCAATGACGGACCTGACGAGCGATCCCGAGTTCGTCACCGAGCCTCCACGTTGGCCCCGCTGGCGCAAGTGGCGGCAGCTCTTCGCGCGAACGACGTCGCCGAATGGGCTGCGGCGCGGCCTGCTGCTGATCCTCTTGCCGTCCCTGGTTCTGGTCGGACTTGAGATATACAAGGCCATCAGCCTCGTTCCTGCTCTCCGGCAGAGCCAGGCGATGGTCGCGCATAGCTTCGAGGTCATCGCGGCGGCGCATTCGCTCGACCAAGCCCTTCAGGACGCCGAGCGCGGACAGCGCGGCTTTCTGATCACCGGTGACGACGCCTACCTGCAACCCTACCACGCCGGCGTGCAAGCCGCGCCGGGAAAGCTCGACGAACTGCGTCAGCTAACCCGCGACAGCGCCGAGCAACAGCCGCACATCCGACTTCTCGACACCCAAATCAAGACCAAGTTCGCCGAGCTGCAACGAACGATCGACCTTCGCCGGACGGAGGGTTTCGACGCCGCGCGACAGATCGTCGACACCAATGTCGGCGCCGATGCGATGAGCGCGATCATCGAGCAGATCGGCGGCATCATCACCACCGAGAACCGGCTGCTCGATCGGCGGCAAGCCGATTTTCTCGACATCGTGCGGGTCAGCACGCTGACGAACGCATTGACCGCCGTCCTCGCCTTTGCCGTGATCCTGCTGGGCGGCTTGCTGCTGTGGCGCGCCTATCGGCGAATATTCCGGTCGCAGGCGTCGCTCCAGCGCAGCGAACAGCGGTTTCGCTTGCTGGTCTCGGGTGTACGCGACTACGCCCTCTTTATGCTCGATCCGGTGGGAAACGTCGCCAGCTGGAACGAGGGCGCCGAACGGATCAGCGGCTACCGGGCCGACGAAATCATCGGCAGCTACTTCTCGTGCTTCTTTCCGCCGAACGAGGTCGCGGCAGGAGCCCCGCAGCAATTGCTCGAAGTGGCGGCGACCGCGGGAAGCGCCGAGGAAGAAGACTGGCGGCTGCGCAAGGACGGATCGAGCTTTTGGGGGAGCGTCGTCATCACCGCGCTGCGGGATCTCGGCGGCGACTTGCGGGGCTTTGCCATGATCGTGCGCGACATCACCGAACGGCGCCGCCAACAGGAGGCGCTGGACCAGAGTCGTGCCGCCATCGCGCAACTCCAAAAGATGGAGGCGATCGGGCAGCTGACCGGCGGCGTCGCGCATGACTTCAACAACCTGCTGCAGTCGATCCTCGGCAGCGTCGAGCTGCTGCAACGCCCCTCGGGGTTAGCCGACCCGGCCAGGGCGACGCGGCTGCTCGACACCGCGCGGCGAGCCGGCGAACGCGGCGCCACGCTGACCCAGCGCTTGCTGGCGTTCGCGCGCCGCCAGCCGCTTGCGCCGCAGGTCGTCGACGTCAACAAGCTGGTCGGCTCGATGTCGGAATTGCTGCATCGAACGCTCGGCGAGACGATCGACATAGAGACCGTGTTCGCGGCCGGGCTATGGCGCACGCATGTCGACCCCAATCAGCTGGAAAACGCCGTTCTGAACCTCGCGGTCAACGCCCGTGACGCGATGCCTCATGGCGGCAAGCTGACGATCGAAACCGGCAATGTATGGCTCGACGACGACTATGCCGCGGCTCACACCGAGGTGACGTCCGGCCAATACGTATTGATCGCGATCACCGATTCCGGCGAAGGAATGCCGGCGGAGGCGCTGGCTCACGCCTTCGAGCCGTTTTTCACGACCAAGCCGGAGGGCAAAGGCACTGGGCTCGGCCTCGCCCAGGTGCACGGCTTCGTCAAGCAATCGGGCGGGCACATCAAGCTCTACAGCGAGGTCGGCCACGGCACGACGCTCAAGATCTACCTGCCGCGCCAGCTGCAAGCCGACGATCCCCAGCCGGCGACGGATCGCCCAAAACTTGAGGCATCCGCCGAGCATGTCGGCGTGCTGCTGGTCGAGGATGACGAAGACGTGCGGCTGTATGGCGCTGAAGCTTTGAGGACCCTTGGCTACGTCGTGTTTGAAGCTGCCGATGGCCAGGCGGCTTTGCGCCTTCTCGACGCGCACCCGGAGGTCGCCCTGTTGTTCACCGATGTCGGGTTGCCGGGCCTCAACGGCCGCAAGCTCGCCGAGGAGGCGAAGCGGCGCGCGCCGGGATTGAAAATTCTTTACACCACCGGCTACGCCCGCAATGCCATCGTGCACAACGGCGTCCTCGATGCCGGCGTGGACCTTCTGGGCAAGCCGTTCACAACCGAGGCGCTGGGGCGCAAGCTGGAGCAGATGCTCGCCGGCGCTTAACCTAGATATTTGCTGGTCCGTGGTGGTCCGCCGGTCTGCTCAAGGCGAGCCGTTCCTTACGCGCATGCCTCGCCGACGGCACCCGTTGTTGACGCAGCGGCCGGCGCGCCCTAGTCGTCTCATCGAGGACGTAAACCCTGGCGGCCGGTCGCGGCGCCCCTCGGGAGGACGAAATGCCCGGACAGACATCCGAAGACCTGTTGTCGCTGTTCGACCGGGCGCCGCTCAATCGGCGCTATTGGGTCGCTTTCGCGATATTGGCGGCGATTACGGTTCTCGAGTTCTTTGATTTCTCGGTCGTGGCGTTTCTGCTCGCCGTGGTCGGGCCGCAATGGCACCTGACTTACGGGCAGTCGGCCCTCATCCTTTACAGCGGCGGCGTTGGCGCGATCCTGGGCGCGCTGATCTTCGGTGCGCTGTCCGACGCCTGGGGACGCAAGGCGCAGATGATCATCGGCACCTTCATTTGCGGTTTCGGCGCGGCGTTGATCGGGTTTGTCCCCGACGGCGCCTGGCAGCTCTTCGGGCTGCTGCGCTTAGTCGTCGGCATCGGGCTGACGGCGGCGGTGGTCCCGGCGCTGACGATCGTCGTCGAGCTGACGCCGACGCGCCATCGCACGGCGGTGACGAGCTTTTATGTCGTGTTTGCAACCGCGGGCGGGCTTGTCGCTTCGGTGACCGCGGCAGCACTGCTCGCCGCGATCGGTTGGCGCGGCATGGCCATGCTCGGCATCGCGGTCGCGGTGGTCGGGGCTTTAGCGGCACTGTTCGTCCCCGAATCGGTGCGCTGGCTGACGGCAAAAGGCCGCTTCCCCGAGGCTCGCGCTGAGGTCGCAAAACATCTCGGGATGCCGCTCCAATCCGTGCCGCTGCCGACGGTGATGCCCGCAACCATGCCGCGCGGCCGGCTGTCGGAGCTCCTCACCGAGCCGCGGCTGTTCTGCGAAACCTTGTTGATCTGGGGTGGGGCGGCAACGGCGGCTTACGGGGTTTATCTGTGGGGGCCGACGGTCGTGGCGCTGCTGCTCAAGGTCCCGGTCCCGGTGGCCGCAAAATATTTTATCTATGTCACCGCTGCCGGGATCGCCGGCAAAATCGTCGTCTCGTTCCTGGCGCCGGTCCTGGGCCGGCGCCTCCTCGGCGTGGTCTGGGGCTTTGGTGGTGTGTTCGCGCTCGGCGCTGCCGGCTACTTCAACAACGTGTTGGTCGGCAATGTGCCGCTGATCGTCGTCTTGCTCGCGGCCTCGGCATTTTGCATTGACGGCAGCTTCTCGAACTTGGCGCCGTACACGGTCGAAAGCTACGGGGTGCGGCTGGGTGCCAGGGCCTCCGGTCTCGGCCAGACCGCCAACGGCGTCGGCAAGATCCTCGGACCGCTGAGCCTGGCGCTGATCGCCGGCACCGCCAACGTCGTCTCCCCCAAGGCGACCGAGGGCGCTATGTTCCCCGCCTTCATGTTTCTCGCCTTTGGCATGCTGCTGGTCGGCCTGTCCTTCGCGATCCTCGGGCGGGAGACGCACGGCCGGCCGATCGCGCTCGGCGAGGAAGGGCCGGCGGCTCGCCGGCCGATGATGCTCGGCACCGAGGCGCGCTGAACCGCGAAGCCGCAAGACCGCGATTGACGCCGCAACAAGGGCGGGCCTAAACCTCCAACCCGAGACGGCGAACCGAAAAGTCGGATTTGTCGCCGAAAGGAGGAGGAAATGCCGGGTCAGACTTCCGACGAACTGCTGGCGCTGTTCGACACGGCGCGGCTCAATCGTCGCTTTTGGGTCAGCTTTGTGCTGCTCTCGGCTCTTTTCGTCCTCGAATTCTTCGATTTTTTGGTCGTCGGCTATCTGCTGGCGGTGCTCGGCCCGCAATGGCACCTGACCTACGGCCAGTCGGCGCTGATCCTCTACAGCGGCGGTGTCGGCTCGATCTTGGGCGCTCTCGTCTTTGGCGGGCTCGCCGATATGTGGGGCCGCAAGGCGCAGATGATCATCGGCACGTTCATTTGCGCGATTGCCGCCGGCATGATCGGCCTCGTGCCGAGCGGGTCGTGGCAGATCTTTGCGATCCTGCGCTTCTTCGTCGGCGTCGGATTGACGGCGGGGGTGGTCCCGTCCCTGACGATCCTCGTCGAGCTGACCCCGACCCGGCACCGCACCCTGCTGACGAGCTTCTATATCGTGTTCGCGTCGGCCGGCGGCCTGCTCGCCTCGACGACCTCGGCGGCGCTGCTCTCGGCTCTCGGCTGGCGCGGCGTCGCCATGCTCGGGGTGACGCCGGCCTTCGTCGGCATCCTGATTTGGATCTTCGTGCCCGAATCGGTGCGTTGGCTCGCCGCCAAAGGGCGCTTCGCCGAGGCCCGCGCCGAGGTTGCAAAGCATCTCGGCCTGCCGCTCCGGTCGGTGCCGCTGCCGACCGTCCCCCCCGCCACCCAGCCGCGCGGCAGCCTCGCCGAGCTTTACCATCACCCGCGCATGTTCTGGGAGACCATCTTGATCTGGGGCGGCTCGTCGACGGCAGGCTACGGCGTCTATCTGTGGGGGCCGACGATCGTAGCACTGGCGCTCGGGGTCTCGGTGCCGAAGGCCGCCGCCTATTTTGTTTTTGTCGCGCTTGGCGGGGTGGTCGGCAAAATCATCGTCACCTTCCTGGCACCACTGACCGGCCGTCGCCCGCTCGGCGTCGTCTGGGGGATCGGCGGGGTCGTGGCACTCGCCGCCGCCGGCTATTACCACGCGATCCTCGTCGGCGGCGTGCCGCTGATGGTGATCCTGCTGTGCGCCTCGACCTTTTTCATCGAGGGCGGGTTTTCGAACCTCGCGCCCTATACGGTCGAAAGCTACGGCGTCAATTTGGGGGCGCGCGCCTCGGGGCTGGGCCAGGCGGCAAACGGCGTCGGCAAAATCCTCGGACCGTTGAGCCTCGCGCTGATCGCCGGGTCGAGCAACATCCTGTCGCCGCAGGCGACGGCGGACGCGGTGTTCCCGGCCTATCTGTTCCTCGCTTTCTGCATGGCGCTGGTGGCGCTGTCGTTCCTGATCCTCGGCGTCGAGACCCATGGCAAGGCAATGGCGTTCGTCGCCGACGAGACCCTGGCGCCCTCCCGACCGTCCGTGCTCGGCACCCAAGCACGCTGACCGCCGACGCCTTTCTGCCGCGCTGGCAACTCGACCTCGAAGGCGAGCCGGCACAACGCAGCGGCGCGGTGATCAGCCGGGGTTAGCCGGCGCCTTCGCGGCAGATCCCGATGCGGCGCGCGTTCTTGGCCCAGTAGAACAGCGGCGCCGCCCCCGCCGCCGTGCCTTGGCGCATCGCGATCGCGCGCGCCAGCATGAACCGCGTCACGTCGCGAAAGCCGTCGAGCATGCTTTGCTCGATTTTGCGCCAGCCGGCGTCTTCGAGCTCGTCGCTCGCCATCGGCTCGCCGAGCACGCTCTCGCCGTCGCCCAGAAAAAAACGGGTGTTGAACCGGCGAAACGAATGCGACGGCGTGATCGCGCGGCCGACATAGGTCAGCCGATCCATCGACGCAACCACGCCCTGCTCGAGATAGGCGCGTTCGATCGCCGTCCGCGCAGGCCCGTTCGTCGTCGGCGCCTCGGCCGGCTTGCCGACCAGCACGCCGACCTCCTCCCAGGTCTCGCGAATCGCGGCGCGGGCAGCGGGTGTCAGACGCGGTGGCAGGGCATCGGCGCCGATTTCGACGCTCCATGCGACCCGGTCGGGTCGGTCGATCGCGCCGCCCGGAAAAACGTAGACGCCCGGCATGAACCGCGCCGACAGCGAGCGCCTGCCGACCAGCACTTCCAGGCCCTCGCCCTCGCCGCGCAGCAGGATCAGCGAAGCGGCGTCGCGCGGCCGCACGATGGTCGCGCGCGTTTTGCCCGGCGCCGCGAACTGCGGAGTGGGTGCGTCGTTCATTGTCCCACTATGCGCGTTCCCGCGCCGGCCGCTCCAGCGAATGCGGTCAGGTTGGGTTGCGGCGGGCGCGCTCGATCGCTGCGATCCAAATGCCGAGCGCTTGGCGCAATTCGTCAAAGCCGTATTGTTCCGGACGCGAATTCTTTACGACGGCGTTGCGAATCGTAATCCCTTCGGGGGACACCGCAACCGAATAGGCGTTGCCGACCGCGGCCGGCTGCGGCGCTTCGCCGCGTTCGACGGCGCCGACCTCCGCAAGCAGCGAGCGCGCCGCTTCGATGTCGTCCTGCACGTCGCTTTGCAGAAAGCTCGCCATCACCTCGCCATGCCGGCCGCTGCCGCGCGCCGCCCGCCCTTCGAGATAGCCCGCCGGGTGTCGCCGCGCGGTGATCAGGCGGGTGGCCGCGGGACGGCTCCGCAACATTACGGGCCCCGCAGCGGATAGGCGGCGTTGATCCGCCCAGACTGATACCAGCCCTCGATCGAAAAACCGCGGCCCGAATCGCCGACAAATTCGCCGTCGCCGCGCCGATGCCCGTTATGGAACGCGGCAAGCACCGCCTGGATCACCTCGTCATCGGACATCGCATCCGGGAAGAAGGTCGAAGCGGCGCGCTTGTCGACCCATTGGCCGTCCGCCGGGTCGTGCAACGCCACCCGCGCGCGGTAGACGCCGCTCGCGTCCGCCCGCTGGATCACCCGCAGCACCTTTGCCCCGGGTGGGTCGACCCCATTCGGGCGGTGGTGATAGCCGACCGCCTCGCCATGCCGGTTGATCTCGCCGGTTTCGATATGGGCGAAGTCGATCGGCGGATTGGTCGCGGTCCATTTGCTCGCCGCCGATGTGGCCCCGTCGCGCGCAACAGCCGCTGTCGAAGGCCCCAACAGCACCAGAGCGCAGAGCCCGATCGCGCGCACGACGCTTTTCATCGGATTGCGATCCGATCGCCGCTCGCGTTACCGCCCGTCGAACACGTCCTTTGCCACCAGTGCCGCGGTCATTGCCGCCGGCCAGCCGGCATAAAAGGCGAGATGGGTGATCAACTCGCCCAATTCCTTCTTGCTGAGCCCGTTGTCGAGCGCGCGGCCTAAATGCCCGACCAGCTGCTTTTCCCGGCCGAGGGCGACGAGTGTTGCGACCGTGATCAGGCTGCGGTCCCGCTTCGACAGGCCGGGCCGCTCCCAGACGTCGCTGTAGACGACTTTTTCGGCGAGGTCGATCAGCTTTGGCGCGATCGGGCGGACCTGTTCGCGGGCGGGAGAGGGCGGGGTTGCGGGCATCGGCAAATCTCCGTTGCTTGGAATATCGTCGCGTTGTCGGTTGCTCGGATTTCCGGGCTACAGTACGGCCCGACGCGGTCGAAATCACCTGTCGCAATCCGATTCGGGAGTATCCCTATGCGCATTGCTGTCATCGGCGCCGGCGGCATCGGCGCGATCTATGGCGCCTCACTCGCCAAGGCCGGGACGGACGTCGTTTTCGTCGCCCGCGGCGCCCATGTCGCGGCGATGCGCGAAAACGGTCTGCGCATCGAGGGCGATCGCGGCGAAATCCACATCCGACCCACCCAGGCCACCGACGACATCGCCTCGATCGGCATCGTCGATTACGTGCTGTTTGCGGTCAAATTATGGGATGTCGAAAGTGCTGGGGAGCAAATCCGCCCGATCGTCGGACCCGAAACCGCGGTGATCCCACTGCAGAACGGAGTCGACGCCGCCGAGCGGCTCGCCGCGATCGTCGCGCCGGAGCCGGTCATGGGCGGCACCGCCTTTGTCACCGGCTCGATCGTCGCGCCCGGAATTGTCCGCCAGACCGGCGCCTATCAGCAAATGACCTTTGGCGAGCTCGACGGCCGCACCACCGAGCGGGGCGAGCGGCTGCGCGATCTCTGCCAAGCGGCCGGGTTCGAGGGCGTCCTGAGCCCCGATGTCCGAGTCCCGATCTGGCAGAAATTCCTTCTGCTGGTGCCGTTGTCCGACCTCAACGCATTGACCCGCCTGCCGCTCGGCAAATGGCGCGCCGACTCCGACCTGCTCGCCCTGTTCGAGGCCACATTGCGCGAGACCGCCGCCGTGGGTGCGGCCGAGGGGGTTCGCCTTCCACTCGACAGCGCCGACAAGACGCTCGCGACGATGTGGTCGATGCCCGACCATCACATGACCTCGATGGGCAACGATCTGGCGCGCGGCAACCGTCTCGAATTGCCGTGGTTCGCCGGCAAGGTCGTCGAGCTCGGCCGCCGCCACGGCGTCCCGACCCCCGCCAACGCCTTCATCTACACCGCGCTGAAGCCCTACGCGAACGGCGCCCCGGCCTAGGCGTCGATAACATTCGGCTTATCTCTATTTCCACCTGCCGATCAGGTGTAACGGTTCGCACTCTCGAGGTCAGGATTTTACCCGGAGCAGCGAGAGGATCCAGACTCATGTTGCGATGGAGTTGGCAATGACGGAACAGGAACAGGCGTTCGTCCACAGCGATCGAGAAATCTTAGGCGGCACGCCGGTCTTCGTTGGAACCCGAGTACCATTGCGAAACCTGATCGATTACCTTGAACGAGGCCACAGCATCGACGAGTTCCTTGACGCGTTTCCATCAGTATCGCGACAACAGGCTCTGGCAGTGCTCGAAGCAGCTCACGAGGTGCTGACCAATCGTGCGCGTCTTGCTCGATGAACAGCTGCCCCGACAGCTCACTCGGGAGCTCACTGGTCACTCAGCCCGCACCGTGCAGCAGCAAGGATGGGCCGGCCTGGGAAATGGCGAGTTGCTGCGCCGGGCAGCCGAGGATGGTTTTGATGTTTTCGTGACGGCCGATCAAAACCTTCAATTTCAACAAAATCTAGCGCATTCCCTGTTACGCGTCGTTGTCGTGGTCGCGCCGAGCAACACGGCGGAAGATCTGGTTCCGCTGATGCCGCTAATCCGTCAAGCGATTCCCAGTATGCGGCCCGGTGAGGTTTGCCGCATTGGCCGTGTCTAGATTCGAGGCGCGCGCCATCCGACATTGGCGTCGAGCGGGATGACTGGGCGCGGCAGGCGCTTCCAGTCGAAGCGGCTCAGCATCGGCGAGGTCAGGCCGGGGAGATCGACCTCGACAATCTCGGCGGGGCCGAAGAACTCGTCGAAGCCGCCGCGGAAATGGCCGCGCGACTTGACGACGACCGCGCGCGCGGTGCCGATATCGAGCCCCATCATCTCGAAAAACACCGGGTCGGCGCATTGCACCCGATGCGAGACGACGACGACCGTGACGCCGCCGACCTGTAATGCCGCGCACGGCCCGAGCTCGAGCCGCATCCCGGCATAAATGCCTCGCCGCCCGACGCAATTGCCGTCGGTCAAAGCCGCGACCGTCGCCGGCGCTGTCCACGGTTCCGAAAATTTGGTGGTTTCCGATTGATTGAAATGCGCTTCGAACTGCGCGCCGACATCCAGCCGATGCGCGTCGGCGGCGAGCGGCGGATCGTAGAAGACGCCGAGCATGGCGCCCTCGACCCCGGCCTCGTACAGCGCGCGGAGCAGAAAAGTCGTGTTGCCGCGCCCGCCGCCGCCCGGATTGTCGGCAACGTCGG
>DATKHX010000341.1:0-2670 GCA_035510075.1 Allostellaceae bacterium | reverse complement strand
CCGACGTTGCCGACAATCCGGGCGGCGGCGGGCGCGGCAACACGACTTTTCTGCTCCGCGCGCTGTACGAGGCCGGGGTCGAGGGCGCCATGCTCGGCGTCTTCTACGATCCGCCGCTCGCCGCCGACGCGCATCGGCTGGGTGTCGGCGCGCAGTTCGAAGCGCATTTCAATCAATCGGAAACCACCAAATTTTCGGAACCGTGGACAGCGCCGGCGACGGTCGCCTCTTTGACCGACGGCAATTGCGTCGGGCGGCGAGGCATTTATGCCGGGATGCGGCTCGAGCTCGGGCCGTGCGCGGCGTTGCAGGTCGGCGGCGTCACGGTCGTCGTCGTCTCGCACCGGGTGCAGTGCGCCGACCCGGTGTTTTTCGAGATGATGGGTCTGGATATCGCCCGGGCGCGCTCGATTGTGGTCAAGTCGCGCGGCCATTTTCGCGGCGGCTTCGACGAGTTCTTCCGCCCCGCCGAGATCGTCGAGGTCGACCTCCCCGGCCTGACCTCGCCGATGCTGAGCCGCTTCGACTGGAAGTGCCTGCCGCGCCCGGTCATCCCGCTCGACGACAATGTCGACTGGCGCGCGCCTCGAATCTAGACACGGCCAATGCGGCGGACCTCACCGGGCTGCATACTAGTGGTGTGACGCGATCACTTGGTGCCCACGATTGACTTTTTCGATGATGCGATCGGGGTCGGCGGTCCAGACGAAGGGTCTGGGTCTGCGGTTGTGCTCGCCGAGATAGCGATTGATCGCCGCCTGCAGGTCGACAAGAGAATGGAAGACGCCGCGCTGCAGTCGTCGGCGGGTGAGGGTGGCGAAAAAGCCTTCGACCGCGTTGGCCCAGGAGCACGAGGTCGGGGTGAAGTGAAAGGTCCAGCGCGGATGGCGGGTAAGCCAGGCGCGCACTTTGGGATGCTTGTGGACGGCGTAATTGTCGAGGATCGCGTGGATCAGTTTGCCGGTCGGCATCGCGGCCTCGATCCGGTTCAGAAAACGGATGAATCCCTGGTGGCGGTGGCGCGCCATGCATTGGCCGATCACGCTGCCGTCGAGGACATTGAGTGCCGCGAACAGCGTGGTCGTGCCGTTACGGATGTAGTCATGCGTCATCGTGCCGGCGCGCCCGCGCTTCATCGGCAAGCCGGGCTGGGTGCGGTCGAGCGCCTGGATTTGCGACTTTTCGTCAACCGACAGCACCAGGCTGCGGGCCGGCGGGTCGAGATAGAGCCCGACCACATCGCGCAATTTGGCGGCGAACGCCGGATCCTGCGACAGCTTAAAGCGACGCACCCGGTGCGGCTGCAGGCCGTGCGCCGCCCAGATGCGCTGCACCGAGCGCAGCGAGATGCCGCTAGCCGCGGCCATCGCCCGGCCGGTCCAGTGCGTCGTCTCGCCCGGAGGCTCGGCCAAGGTCAGTTCGACCACATGGTCGATTAGCGCCGACGGTAATGGCGGCAGCCCGGGCTTTCTGGTCTTGTCGTGCAACAGGCCAGCCACGCCTTCGCGCATGAACCGCTCCTGCCAGCGCCACACACAGGGCTTCGAGACCCCGGCGCGGCGCATGATCTCGACGGTGCCGCACCCCTCCGCCGTTGCCAGGATAATCCGCGCCCGCCAGACATGCTTTTGCCGGCTGTTGCGATCCGCCACAACCGCCGCCAAACGCTCGCGGTCGGCCGGACTCACTTCGATACTGATCCCCTCGCGCATCGCGCATTATCGCACATGCTGCGTCAGTACGGAATCCTATGATTGCGTCATACCACTAGGCACATTTGGGGCGGCTCGAGGACAGGCGGGAGATCATCCGCCGGTCCGGACCATTACCCCCGTCGTTATATCGGATGCCGGGATGCCAGCGAACCCCCAACATCGGGAGTTCCTCCTATCCGGTCTGCGGTTGGCGGCTGCAGGCGTGAATTGACGCGAGCCGCCATCGAGCTCTGCAACGTATCTTCCCGCTCTTTTTGCGGTCAGATAAACGCTGATCGTCACCTCACCCTTTGTCGACCAACAATTCGAGGATTGCCTCGAAATATTCGTCCGCCAATGCCCGCAACTCCTCGTCGGTGCGATCCTGCACCGGGTGCGGGATGAACACCAATGCCGGGTCCGTGCCGAGCGCCTTGGCTTGCGCCTCCGCGCCCTGAATGAACTCGATGGTCGCTACGCCTACCGTTGGAATGCCCCGCGCCTCAAGGTTCGCCATGTCATGCGTACAGCACGATATGCACGAACCTCAGTCGCTGAGACCTTCGATGACCAAGTTGACTTCGGTGGCGATCTGCTGCTGCAGCGGGATCGACGCGACGCGGGTATTGGTCAGCTTCGCGTAGTGCTTATAGGCGATGCCGCGCTCGCCGAACCGCTCGCCCAGCCGCTTCAGAAACACGTCACCGCGCGCCTTGGCGATGTCGAGGATGCCGATCGTCAGCCCGTCAAGGCGATCGGGCCGCGGCAGCCGCGGCCGCTGGGTCGGAGATTGCTCCGACGTGGGATCGAGTAAGATGGTCAATTGCGCACCTCCTTGGTTATCGGAATGCTACCTCGCGGCCCGCCCTGCGACCAGCCGCCGATGATGCCAGAAAACATGCCGGCGCCACCGCCCGCTCGCACGATCATCAGTCCGCCGGGGCGGAACTTGTTGACGGTGGTGCCGGCGAGCGCG
>DATKHX010000340.1:0-3672 GCA_035510075.1 Allostellaceae bacterium | reverse complement strand
GGCGACGAGGGCGTGGTGGCGATGATTTGTGATTCGACCAACGCGCTGCGGCCCGGCACCTCGGGGTCGGAGGCGGATCTGCGCCGGTCGCTGACTGATCTCGTCGGGCATTACGACGCGCGCGTCGCGGTTGCCTGCTTTGCCTCGAACGTGGCGCGCCTCGAATCGATCGCGCATGCCGCCGCGGTTCACGGCCGCGATGTGGCGCTGGTCGGCCGCTCCTTGTGGCGCATCGACAAGGCGGCGCGCGAAAACGGCTATCTGACCGGTCTGCCCCGCTTTCTGACCGAGGACGAGGCGGCCTACATTCCGCGCGACCGCATTTTGATGATTTGCACCGGCAGCCAGGGCGAGCCGCGCTCGGCGCTGGCCCGGATCGCCCGAGACGACCATCCGAGCGTCGAGCTCGAACCCGGCGACGCCGTGATCTTTTCGTCGCGGATCATCCCGGGCAACGAGAAGTCGATCGGCCGGCTGCAGAACGCGCTCGCCCGGCTCGGCGTCGAGATCGTCACCGAGCAGGATCATTTCGTCCACGTTTCCGGCCATCCGGCGCGCGACGAGCTGATCCGCATGTATCAGATGATCCGGCCGCGAGTGGCGATCCCGGTGCACGGCGAAGCCCGCCATTTGATCGCCAACGCCGACATCGCCGGTGAATGCCAGGTCCCCGAGACGCTCGTCATCGAAAACGGGGATCTGGTCAGGATCGGCCCGTCCGGTGCCGTGATCATCGACGAAGTCCCGGTCGGACGTCTCGCGAGCGACGGCAAGACCTTGCTGCCGCTGAATGGCGCGGCGTTGAAGGACCGGCGCCGCGTTGTGTTCAACGGCAGCGTCGTCGCGACCGTGGTGCTCGACGCCCAAGGCCGGCTCGCGGCACCGCCGGCAATCACCCTGATCGGTCTGGTCGAGCCGGACGCTGCCGAAGAGGCCGTGCCGTTCTTTCGCACCGCGGTCGAGCGCGCTCTCGACGAACTGCCGGCAGGGGCGCGGCGCGATGACGACGTGGTCGGCGAGGCGGCCCGGCGGGCATTGCGCCGCGCGCTCAACGAGCGCTTTGGCAAGCGGCCGCTGACCGAGATCCAGGTCGTCCGGATCTGAGGCAGATCGTGCGAAAGGCCCCTCACGCTGCCGGTGACGCAGCTCCCTCCCTCGCCAGGCATTTGCGAAAAGAGGAGATAGCGCCGATCGCTCGCTCCCCCCGCTTGCGGGGAGAGGGCTGGGGTGAGGGGCGAACCAGGTCGCGCCTCCTATGATTGGCCGGCTCAACCATGTCGCGATCGTCGTGCCCGATCTGGCGGCGGCATCTGCCGTCTACCGCGAGACGCTGGGCGCCAGGGTGTCGGCGCCGCAGGCGTTGCCGGCGCATGGCGTCACAGTGGTCTTTGTCGAATTGCCCAATGCCAAGATCGAATTGCTCGAGCCGCTCGGCGACGCCTCGCCGGTGCGCGGCTTTCTCGACCGCAACCCGGCGGGCGGCGTCCATCACCTGTGCTACGAGGTTGCCGACATCATCGCCGCCCGCGACCGGCTCCGCGCCGGGGGCGCGCGCGTGCTCGGCGACGGCGAGCCGCGGCCCGGCGCCCATGACAAGCCGGTCCTGTTCCTCCATCCAAAGGACTTCTGCGGCACCTTGATCGAATTGGAGCAGGTCTAGGATGCCTGCCTGCCATGGGCGAACTCCGTAACAAGCAGGGAAAACGAACGCCTGGCGGGCCGCGCGACCTCGCGTGGTTACGCGCCTGGATAAGCCGATGGCCGATCGCCTGACCTTGACCCGAGCCTTTGAGGGCGCCGGCATCAAAAGTGACGACGCCGAGCGCATCGCGACCCAAATCTACGACGCGATCCACGACAACGTCGCCACCAAGACCGATCTGCGGGACCTGGAGCAACGGCTCGAATTGCGCTTCGAAAAGTTCAGGCGTCAGATCGACCGCATGGTGATCCGGCTCGGCGCGCTCGCTGTCATCGTCGCCGGGCTGCTGTTCGCCGCCTTGCAGCGCTGGCCGTCGCATTGATCGCCCACGGGCCGCATTTATTGCCCACAGATCACCCACAGAAGGTAGGCCCACAGCCCGCTTCGGAACTTCGTCATGAATTGGTTCACTGGTCTCATTCTCTACGTTCTAGTGTGGTGGGTGACCTTGTTCGCCGTGCTGCCATTGTGGGTTGCTCCGGCCGAGCCCGGCGACCTCGGTCATGCGGCCGGCGCGCCGAAGCAGCCGCGGCTCGCGCGCAAGGCTCTGGTCACAACTTTGGTTGCGGCGGTGATCTGGATCGCGATCTATGCGCTGGTGCGCTCGCCGTGGTTGAGCCTTCGCGGATCGTGAAGTGAGTTCCGCGTATTGCCGGGCAGCACCCGCGCACCCTGCCCATGCTCGCTATCACGATCTCGAATACGGCTTTCCGTCGAGCGACGATTGCGTGCTGTTCGAGCGGCTGATGCTCGAAATCAACCAGGCAGGCTTGTCCTGGCTGACGATATTGAACAAGCGGGCCGCTTTTCGCGCCGCTTTTGCCGGGTTTGACATCGACCGGGTTGCTGCTTTTGGCGTGGATGACGTGGAGCGGCTGCTCGCCGATGCCGGGATCGTGCGCAACCGGCTCAAGATCGCCGCGGCAATCGAGAACGCGCGGCGGATTCAGGTTCTGCGCCAATCGCACGGTTCGTTCCCCTGTTGGCTCGTTGCGCATCACCCGCGTCCGCTCGATGCCTGGACGCAATTGTTCCGCAAAAGCTTCCGTTTCACCGGTGGCCAGATCGTCAACGAATTCTTGATGAGCCTCGGCTACCTGGCGGGGGCGCACGAGCCCGATTGCCCGGTCTATGTGCAGATCGCGGCACTCTCGCCGCCTTGGGCCCGCCCGGCACCGGCTTGAACCTTCCATAGTATTCGACAAATGAGTATTTGACCGCGATGGCGTTTTCTTGCTACCGAGACGGGGTTTATCTATCGGTGGTGCTCGGATCGGCGATCGGGATCGCTGCGCGGGGAAGCGGGGGCCTTGCTGCGAGGCGGCAGGGGATCAAGAGGAAAACCGGGAACCGGGCGCGATGGCAGTCAAAGGCGAGGTGTGGTTGATGTTGCTGCGGCAGAAATATCTGAAAATCCTCTCTGCGATGCTTCCAGCGGGCGCGGTCGGGGTGTCGTTGATGCTTGGTGCGGCGCCCGCCGCCGCCGATCGGAGTCCGTCGAGCGTGCAGTCCCAGGCGGCAGGCCGGACCCGGGTCTCCGAGCGGCTCGCCGCGATTCGCGACGCGGTCTCCGATGTCGCCGCACCTGGGGCGCTGAAAACTGGAGAGCGGCTTGCGTGGTGGGCTTGGCGCAACGGCGGCGGTGGTGGCTGGCGCAACGGCGGCGGCGGCTGGCGCAATGGCGGCGGCGGCTGGCGTAATGGCGGGTGGCACAACGGCGGCTGGCGCAATTTCTGGCGGAACTGGTGAGCGGTCGCTTGCGGTGCGCCCGGGTTTGACGGCGCCGAGAGTTTGTTGCTATAGAAATTGCGCGCGTATCCCGTGGGCCTTTGCCAAACGCACATCTAAAGATTGAAATGCCCACGCGGTCGCCCGATCGTCGACAATGAGGTAGCTCCGATGTCGCTGCGGCAGAAATATTTGGAAATCCTGACGGGAATGGCGCCGGCCGGGGTGGTCGGCGTGTCGCT
>DATKHX010000339.1:0-2684 GCA_035510075.1 Allostellaceae bacterium | reverse complement strand
CGATATACTTGCATAAAAGCGTCTTCGGTCCGGCAATTATCCTCAGTATGATGGCCAACGCCATAAATATAATAAGCATAGTTGTTCAGCGGCCCGTCCGGGTCATGCTTGAAGTGGTAGTAATATCCGGGCTCCGGCTGCTTTCCAGGAGGTGGTATATCGTAGGCCATTCGTCGTCCCGACTATGCTCCAAAAAACCCTTGAAGGATACTGGGCGAGCGGCACATCGGTCTTCACACCGTGCCCTCGGCACGGCTGCCGCGCCGCCTACCCAGGCGACGGATGGTCAGATGCCGGCAACCGCCTCGTGCATCTCGCTCGTCCAGGCCGGATCATCGAATACGCTTTTCGGCCGGGACAGGCCGTAATGCTCGCGCAGCATCGTCCCGGTGTATTCCGTGCGGAACAGCCCGCGCCGCTGCAGGATCGGGATGACCTCGGCGCAGAAGACGTCGAGCTGGGCCGGCAGCACCGGCGGCATGATGTTGAACCCGTCGGCGGCGCCGTCGACGAACCAGTCCTCGATCAAATCGGCAATCTGCTCCGGCGCGCCGGCGGTGACGAAATGGCCGCGGGCTCCCGCCAGATAGCCGAGCAATTGCCGCAACGTCGGCTTGTCGCGCCGCACCAGATTGAGAATCACCTCGGTGCGGCTGCGCGCGGCCTCGACCGAGCCCGGATCGGGGAAATCTTCGGGCGAAAGCGGGCGATCGAGCGGCAGATGCGAGAAATCATGGCCTCCGAAGCGGCCCGACAGCCGCTTGCGCCCGACTTCCGGATCGGCGAGGTCGTTGACCTCACGAAGAAGGCGCTGCGCCTCGCTCTCGGTGCCGGCGATCATCGGGCTGAGCCCGGGCAGGATCACCACCTGCTCGGGCGGCCGTCCCTCGCTCGCCGCCAGCGCCTTGAGATCGCCGTAAAACTCCTGTGCCGTCGCCTTCGCCATATGGGCGGTGAACACGGCATCGGCATGCCGCGCGGCAAACCGCCGGCCGGTGTCGGACGAGCCCGCCTGCACAAGCACCGGCCGGCCCTGCGGGCAGCGCGGCAGGTTGAGCGGCCCGGTCACGGAATAGAAATCGCCGCAATGATTGATCGGCCGGATGCGCTCGCGTCGCGCGTAGACCCCCGCCGCCTGGTCGTCGATGACCGCATCGGCAGCCCAGCTGTCCCACAACGCCTTCACCACCTCCATGAACTCCTCGCCGCGGGCATAGCGGTCGGCATGGCTCACCTGCCCGGCGCCGCCATAGTTTTCCGCCGCGGTAGCCAGCCACGAGGTCACGATGTTCCACGCGGCACGGCCGTTGCTGATATGATCGATCGAGGCGAACTGCCGCGCAATGTTGAACGGCTCGGTGTAGGTGGTGGAGGCCGTTGCGATCAACCCGACTCGGCTGGTTGCCACCGCCACTGCCGCCAAAACGGTGATCGGCTCCAGCCAGGTGCGCGGCGCCTGAGCGACATCGCCGCCCAGCGCCAACTGATCGGCGAGAAAGATCGAATCGAACAGTGCCGCCTCGGCGCGACGAGCCAGATCCTGGTAATAGCGGATGTCGGTCAACGGCAAGGGCGATGACGCCGGATGGCGCCACGACGCCTCGTGATGGCCGCGGCTGTGGATAAACAGGTTGAGGTGCATGTGCCGTTTCATCGGGCTCGTCCTTGTGAGCTCCGGCCTTCCGCTCCCGATGGGAAGAGGAAGCCGCATTGGAACCCTATGCCCGGCAGTCGGGTCGGGCAAGGCGCCGCACCTCATCCGCAACTCGTCGCTTCGGGGGGTGCGCTTCGCAAAATTCCTCGCTCGACATAAAAAAGCCGATCGACCGCGGCTGAGCGGCGTGGTGGGTCCAATGCCGCGGGACGCCGACCCCGCGCGCTGCAATGCGGCAGATCGCGATACGCGGCGAACCCGCGTTATCAAGAGCTTGCAGGCCGTAGTGGTCGATGCAGCACGCGGCGGCGGACGAGAGCAAGTTGCTTGACATTCGTTCGCAGAATGCGAACATCCCTGATGGAAGTCGAGATCGGTCGGGAAGCGCGGAAGGTTCTACGCCGGCTCCAACCCGCAAAGGCTCAAGATATTCCGCGAGGCCATCGACCGGATCGCGGCGGACCCAAACGGGCCGAGCAATAATGTGCGGAGGCTGGCCGGTGTGCCCAATGGATTTCGCGTCCGCGTCGGGGATTGGCGCGTATCCTACACGCTCAATCGACAAACGAACCGGATGACGATCTTTGAGGTCGCACCGCGAGGAGGAGCATACCGGTGAAGCCGCGTCACATCAGAGGCATTTCGAGGCGTCGGATACGAGCCATCGGGGAGGCGGTAGAGCTGGGCGCGTTGATTGCCAAACATGTCCCGGAAATTCGCGTGGTTGGCGGGAGCGACCCGGCGGAGTTTGTTCTGCTCCCAGCCGACGAATTGGCGGAGCTTGTCGAGGATGCCGCGGCGCTAGCCGCTTACGAACGCACGCGCGGCGAGGAAACGGTCCCCATCACTGTGGTCGATCGCCTGCTCGCCAACGAGAACCCCGTAAAGGTGTGGCGTGAGTATCGTGGCCTGACGCTGAGTGCGCTTGCGGGAAAGGCGGGAATCGGCAAAGGCTATCTATCCCAGATCGAGCGCGGGACGCGGCAAGGACCGGTGGCGACCATGAAAAAACTGGCTGATGCGCTGAACG
>DATKHX010000338.1:0-4495 GCA_035510075.1 Allostellaceae bacterium | reverse complement strand
CGCATCATCGCGAAAACAGTCGGCATCCTAGTCCACGACAAGCGCGCGACCTCTATCAGCTGACGCTGCAGGTCGAGTCGATGGAAGAAGCTGATCCAGGTGTCAGGGCCGAGGACGATCACGCTTGCCGTCAACAAAAGCGCAACCGATACCGTCGCCGACGCAAACGCTCGCCAATAGCCGCCCGCGGCCAGAGCGACGGGCACGAGAACCCCCAGTTGCGGTTTGAAGCACAAAGTCCCCAGAAGCATGCCGGCAGAGATCGGACGCCGCTCTACGAACCTAAGCCCCCATAACAGCAACACGGCCGTGAAGTACCCGTTTTGCCGAGAGAAAAGGTCCCAGAACGCGGCAGGCGTACCGACCGTAGCCAAGGCCGCCATTCGCCAGTCGACGAGTCGAAACAGAGACCAAACGTAGAGTGCTGCTCCGAGCCGACCCATACCAGCAATGCATGGGAATACGAAAACGAGGAAAGCGGCCAGCACAGCACCATCATTATCGGCGGATACATCGTTGACTGTTCGAATGTGCGGAGGGGTCCGATCACATACGCTGCCTCGGGTCGCCCGGCCGCTGCCAAAACGGAGCTTGACCAAAAGCCGAAAAAATCCCTGCCATTGGTGCCGCCGTTCGCGGGATAAGCAACGAGGTCGTAGGCGAGTAGCGCGAGTGAAAGCAGCGCGCAGACTTTGCCCCAACGCAGCAGGCGCTCGCGGGTGAGCCACGGCGCAAATTCGACGGCCTGAATTGCCCTTTCCAAGAATTGCCGCATTTCCAATCCGCTGCCAAACTCGGCCTCCGCGGCGAACCGCAGGAAGCTGTCCCACAGTTTGGCGGGATAGGATGAGCGTTCGGTTAACAAAGGCCGGCCCCGGAAGAACCCGGGCCGCCGGCTTCACGGTAGAGACGATCTCGAATTCCGCTATCCGGCCGCGCGCTGTGGGGTGGCGTTCGCGAAATGCGGCATCACTTCGCGGGCGAAGCGGCGCAGGCTCAAGCGGCCGCGCGTTCCGCCGCCGGAGCCGCCGCCGTTGATCAGCACATAGCCGACGCCGGCCGCGCGAAGGTCCTCGAGGCGCGCGGCGATGTGGTCGGGGTTGCCGTACATCGCACTCGCCTCGTTGACCGCCTGCGGGTCGCCGGTCGCGCGGTCGGGGCCGCCATGCACGGTGCCGTCGGGCGTGGTCGCGAGCTTCAGCTGGCGCAGCCGGTTGGCGAGCCGGCGCTCCATCGCCGCGGCCCGCTCGGCCGCCGTGTCGCACACGAAAAACGCGCGGGTCACCGCGACCTGCATCGGGTCGAATTGACGGCCTTGCACCTCGACCTCGGATTTGTAGGTCGCGATGCTGGTCGCGACATCGCGCGGTGAGGCGTATTGCCCGAGCAGCAGATTGTAGCCCTGCGCCGCGACGCGGCGGATCGAGCGCTCGCTGCCCGCGCCCATCCAGATCGGAGGATGCGGCTGCTGCGCGGTCGGCGGCTCGACGACGATGCCCTCGAACTGCCAATATTTGCCATTGTGCGAAAACGGCTCGTTGGCGGTCCACGCCTTGACGATGACGCCGAGGGCTTCGTCAAAGCGCCCGTCGGCCTCCTCCATCGGCACGCAGAAGCCGGCGAACTCGTTGTAGCGATAGCCCTTGCCGATGCCGAAATCGAGCCGGCCGCCGGATAAGAGATCGAGGGTCGCGGCTTGCTCGGCCAGCAATACCGGGTTGTGCCACGGCAACACCATGACCGCGGTGCCGAGGCGCAGCCGGCGGGTGCGCGCGCCGAGCCAGGTGAGGAGGTTGATCGTCGCCGAGACCTGGCCGTAGCCGGTGAAATGGTGCTCGACGACAAAGGTGCCGTGGAATCCGAGCGCCTCGGCCTCGACATTGTAGTCGATGAAGTCGCGAAAGCCCTCGGCGCTGTCGAATTCGGCCTCTTCAGGCCCCTTGGCGCGCCGCGCCGTCGCACTACCGAACAGGCCGAACTGCATCCGCCTCACCCTCGCTTACCTGAACCACTGCTGCTGCGAGAAACTACGTCACCCCCGGCGATGTTCAAAATACCGTTTGCCGATCACCGGCATAACGCTCCGGTATGGCGGGGCGTTCGTCGGCGGCGCTTGCGGTTGAGGGCGGCTCCTGCTTTCGTTGAGGCTTCTCGATATGGCGCTGGCAGCGGGCCGGGAGGTGCGAGATGCGGTACGAGTTTTACTATTGGAGCGGGATCCAGGGCCGCGGCGAATTTGTGCGCTTGGCTCTGGAAGAGGCCGGGGCCGATTATGTCGATGTCGCCCGCCAGCCGGGCGGTGAAGCCGAGATGATGCGGCTGATAGCGAGCGAGGAGGTGGCACGACCCTCCTTTGCCCCGCCCTTTTTGAAGGCCGAGACCCTGCTGATCGGCCAGACCGCCAACATCCTCCTCTATCTCGGCGCGCATCACGGCCTGGCGCCGCAGGACGAGGCCGGGCGGCTGTGGGCGCATCAGCTGCAATTGACGATTGCCGATGTCGTCGACGAGGCCCACGACACCCATCATCCGATCGCCAGCAGCCTCTATTACGAAGACCAGCGCGCCGAGGCCCGCGCCCGCGGCGCCGATTTTCGCCGCGCGAGGATGCCGAAATATCTCGGCTATTTCGAAAACATATTGGCGCGCAACCCGTCTGGCAGCGGGCATCTGATCGGGGCGGGGCTGAGTTATCCCGATCTGTCGCTGTTTCAGATCGTGGCGGGGCTGCGCTACGCCTTTCCCAACCGGATGGCGGCGCTCGAACCGCAATACGCGCGCGTCGTCACACTCCACGATCAGGTGGCGGCGCGCCCGCGCATCGCGGCTTATCTCGCCTCCGACCGCCGCATCGCGTTCAACGAGCACGGCATTTTCCGGCATTATCCCGAGCTCGACGGGACGGATTAACCGGTTTCTCCCCGCTGGTGGTGCTGACGTGCCAGCAGGCGGAAGGCGAGTGCCACCAACACGAAGACGACGCACAGAAACACTGTCGCGAGCGCGTTGACCTCGGGGCTGACGCCGAGCCGCACGCTCGAAAACACCGCCATCGGCAGGGTCGTCGCCGACGGGCCGGTCACAAAGCTGGCGACGACGAGATCGTCGAGCGACAAGGTGAAGGCCAGCAGCCAGCCCGAGACGAGGGCCGGACGAATGCCGGGCAACGTGATGCGGGCGAGCACCGCCCAAGGGTGCGCGCCGAGATCGAGGGCGGCTTCTTCGAGCGCGCGGTCGAAGCCGGCGAGTTGGGCGCGCACCAGCACCGCGACGAAGGACGCGCCAAAAGTCGCATGCGCGATCGTGATCGTCATGACGCCGCGGCCCCGCGGATAGCCGGTCAGCCGCTCGCAGGCGACAAAGAACAGCAGCAGCGACAGGCCGAGGATGACCTCGGGCACGACCAGCGGCGCCAGCAACGCGAACCCGAACAGACTGCGGCCGGGAAAGCGGGCAAAGCGCGCAATCGCGAAGCCGGCAAGCACACCGAGCATCAGCGCCAGGCTCGCCGCCATCGCCGCGACTTCGAGGCTGGTCGCCGCGGCACTGCGGAACTGGTCGTCGTGGGTCAGCACGCCATACCAATGGGTCGAAAACCCGGCCCAGACCGCGACCAGCCGCGACGCATTGAACGAATAGATCACTAACAGCGCGATCGGCGCATAGAGGAACGCAAAGCCGAGCAGCAACGTCGCGGCGCGGAAGGCCCCGACGCCGCGGTTACGGGTCATCCCGGCTCCCGATCGAGCAGGCGTTGCGCAAACAGGATCGGGAGCGCGAGTGCGGCGATCAGCACCACCGCGATGGCTGCCGCCACCGGCCAGTCGTGGTTCTCGAAGAACTCGTCCCACAGCACTTTACCGATCATCAGGGTGTTGGGGCCGCCGAGCAGGTCCGGGATCACGAACTCGCCGACCGCCGGCACGAACACCAGAAAGCAGCCGGCGGCGATGCCGGGCAGGGACAATGGCAGGGTCACGCCGAGGAACTGGCGCCGGGGCGGCGCGCCGAGATCGGCGGCTGCCTCGATCAGGCTCATGTCCAGCGCCGACAGGCTGCCGTAAATCGGGAGAATCATGAACGGCAGATATGAGTAAACCAGGCCCAGCTCGACCGAAAAGCCGTTGTTCAACAGCGGCAATGGCGCATGGATCAGCCCCGTTGCGAGCAGCAGACGGTTCAACAGCCCGTTCGGCTGCAGGATCGCGATCCACGCATAAACGCGGATCAGAAAGCTCGTCCAGAACGGCAGCACGACCAGAAACAGCAATAGCTGGCGCGAGGCTGGGGGAGCGCGCGCGATTGCATGTGCGATCGGATAACCCAGGACGAGACACACCGCCGTCGCCACGCCGGCATTGGCGAGCGAGCCCAGATAGGCGCGCAGATAAAGGTCGTCTCGCGCCAGCAGCGCAAAGTTTGCCGAGGTTGCGTGAAACTCGAGGCCGCCTGGTTGGCCGGTGACGAGCGGCGTATAGGGCGGGATGCCGATCGC
>DATKHX010000337.1:0-5220 GCA_035510075.1 Allostellaceae bacterium | reverse complement strand
GTCGACTGCGCCCAGTTGCGCTCGCCTTCAGGGGCCGCCGCCGCCCACGACGCGAACCGGTCCTTGGTCAGCGCGGTGATCGGGATGGCGCCATTGGTGTTGTCGGTCAGGGAAAAGGCCATTTCTGATCTCACGGGTGTTGCCAGACAACAGAATGGGGCGGTCGCGTCCGGTTGCAAAGGCAAAGCGGACCCCGCCTCCCGCGTTTTGCGGGTGGGAGCGCAATGGCACCGGCCAAAGTAGACGTGCCGCGCAGGTGGCCTGATATTTGCGGAGGTAGCCGGCCGGAGCGCCCACCCCGGCCGGCCGCTCCTAGTGCCGGCTCACCGTGACGACAACGCGGATGCCGCGCCGCCGCCATAAGCGCAGCCGAAGCACCAGGAGAAAGGGCATTCCATTCATGCTCTTTCTCCCGCCGCAGGCGTGCTAAATCGCGAATGTCACGAGAGCGTCAGGCGAGCCGGACACCGGCCGCCCGGAGGTCGTCATGCCTAAAGCACAAACAGCCGCTTACGGTTCATGGTCGTCGCCGATCACCTCCGACATGATCGTCGCCTCGTCGATCGGCCTCGGCGAGATCGGGCTCGACGGCACCGATGCCTACTGGCTCGAATCCCGCCCCCAGGAGGGCGGCCGCTCGGTGCTCGTGCGCCGCGCCGCCGATGGCGCCGTAGCCGATGTCACCCCGCCGGCGCCGGCGGGTGGCGGACCGGCCTTCAACCTGCGCACCCGGGTGCACGAATATGGTGGCGGCGCCTATCTGATCAGCGCCGGCACCGTCTACTTCTGCAACGATGCCGACCAGCGGCTTTACCGGCAGGAGCACGGCGGGGCGCCGACGCCGATCACTCCCGATCCCGGCCGGCCGCGCGGGCTGCGCTATGCCGATGGCGTGATGGACGCCGCCCGCGGCCGAATGATCTGGGTGCGCGAGGACCACACGACCGGGGCGCGCGAACCGGTCAACGCCCTCGTCGAGATCGCGCTCGACGGGGCGCGGCCGCAGCGCATCCTCCAGTCGGGCCGCGATTTCTATGCCGCACCTCGGCTCAGCCCGGATGGCCGCCGGCTCGCCTGGCTCGAATGGGGCCATCCGCTGATGCCGTGGATCGGCTGCGAATTATGGGTCGGCGAGATCGCCGGCGACGGCTCCGTCGGCCGCAAGCACCGCGTCGCCGGCGGTGACGACGAGTCGGTCGTTCAGCCGGAATGGTCGCCGGAGGGCAGCCTGTATTTTGTTTCCGACCGTGCCCAAGCCGGCCGCGACGGGCGCTGGTGGAACCTGTTCCGTGCGCAGGGCGATCCGCTGACGGAGTCGTCGGCAATCGAGCCGGTTTGGCCGTTGGCGGCCGAGTTCGGACGGCCGCAGTGGAATTTCCGCATGTCGACTTATGCCTTCGCGTCGGAGAACAGGCTCGTCTGCAGCTATATCGAGAACGGCGTGCATCGGCTGGGCGCGGTCGACCTCGGTTCGCTGCAGGCCGTTCCGATACCTGTCGACTACCAGGACATCTCTTCGGTTCGCGCCGCGGGCGGGCGATTGTACTTTCGCGGCGGCTCCCCGACCGAGCCGCCGGCGATCGTCGAGCTCGACCTCGCATCCATCCGCACGACCGTTTTGCGACGCTCGACGACACAGGATGTCGAAGCCTATCGCGGCTACCTCTCGCCGCCGGAGCCGCTGACGTTCGACACCGATAACGGGCAGCGGGCCCACGGCCTGTTCTACCGGCCGCGGAACGTGGATTTCGCGGCACCCGGGGGAGAATTGCCGCCGCTCATCGTGCATTGCCATGGCGGCCCGACCGCCGCCGCCTCGGCGACATTGAGCTGGGGCACGCAATATTGGACGAGCCGCGGCTTTGCCGTGCTCGACGTGAATTACGGCGGCAGCACCGGCTACGGCCGCGAGTTCCGGCTACGATTGCAGGGCAAATGGGGTGTCGTCGACGTTGCCGACTGCGTCAACGGCGCTCGCCATCTCGCCGAGGTAAAGCGCGCGGTCGATCCCGAGCGGTGGGCGATCAGCGGCGCCAGCGCCGGCGGCTACACGACATTGGCGGTGCTGACCTTTCGCAAGGAGTTCAAGACCGGCGCCAGCTATTACGGCGTCAGCGACCTCGAAGCGCTGGCCAAGGACACTCATAAATTCGAATCGCGTTACCTCGACGGGCTGATCGGCCCCTATCCCGAGCGCCGTGACTTGTACGTAGCGCGCTCCCCGGTCCACAGCGCGCGGCTGTTGTCGGTGCCGGTCGCGTTCTTTCAGGGTGCGGAGGACCGGGTGGTGCCGCCGGAGCAAGCCGAGGCTATGGTCGAGGCTCTGCGCCGCCGGCAGATCCCGTCGCTCTATCTGTTGTTCGACGGCGAGCAGCACGGCTTTCGCCGTGCCGACAACATCAAGCGCGCGCTCGACGCCGAGCTCTATTTCTACGCGACATTCCTGACCGACCAGCGCCTCGCCTTCCGCGTGTGAACGCTTCAATTCGGGCTCGGCTATACAAAAGCGTCGAGCGATGAAGAGAAGCGCTGCCGCATGGACCACCGGGGCGCAATCTGCTAACCCCTCGACATGCCGCTCGTTCTTTACAACTCGGCGACGCGCCGCAAGGAGCCCTTCGAGCCGATCGATCCGCAGCGGGTGCGGATGTATGTCTGCGGGCCGACCGTCTACGACCGCGCCCATATCGGCAACGGCCGCGCCTTTGTCGTGTTCGACGTGCTCTACCGGCTGCTGCGTGACATCTACGGCCGGGACCATGTCCGCTATGTCCGCAACATCACCGACGTCGAGGACAAGATCAACGCCGCGGCGCGCGCCAATGGCGAGCCGATCGCGGCGCTGACGGCGCGCACTGCCGCCGCCTTTCACGACGACATGGCGGCACTCGGCGTGTTGCCGCCCGATGTCGAGCCGCGCGCCACCGACCACATCGCGCAGATGATCGCGATGATCGAGCGGCTGATCGCCTCGGGCCACGCCTATGTCGCCAATGGGAACGAGGAAGCGGGCCACGTTCTGTTCGCCGTCGCCTCCGACCCTGGCTACGGCCGGCTTTCCGGGCGCAGCCGCGACGAGATGATTGCCGGCGCCCGCGTCGAGGTGGCGCCCTACAAGCGCGACCCCGCCGATTTCGTGCTGTGGAAGCCCTCGGAGCCGGATGTGCCGGGCTGGGACAGCCCGTGGGGGCGCGGCCGGCCGGGCTGGCACATCGAATGCTCGGCGATGAGCGAAGCCCATCTCGGCGAGAGTTTCGACATTCACGGCGGCGGGCTCGACCTGATCTTTCCGCATCACGAGAACGAGATCGCGCAGAGCGTGTGCGCGCACCAAGGCCGCCCGTTTGTGCGCTATTGGGTGCATAACGGGTTTCTCAGCATCGATGCCGCCAAGATGTCCAAATCGCTCGGCAATTTCTTCACCGTGCGCGAACTGCTCGACGAAGGGCCGGGTGAGGCGATCCGGCTGGCGCTGCTATCTGCGCATTACCGCGACCCGCTCGACTGGACGAGCGAGCGGCTGCGCCGGGCGCGGCAGACCCTCGACCGCTTTTACCGCGCGTTGACCCTGTCGCGCGACCCGGTTTTCGAGCGCTTTGGCGAGGCCGACGAAGCATTGCGGCCGGTGAAGGAGGCGCTCGAGGACGATCTGAACACACCGCTTGCTGTGACCAGGCTGCACGAGCTCGTCGGTGCGATCAACCGCACGAGCTCCGACGCCGTGCGTTCGGCGCTGCAACGGGCGCTGGAAGAGGGCGGCCGGCTGATGGGATTGCTGGAACAGGATCCGCTCGCCTGGCTGCGCGGCAGCAGCGAGGCCGACGAGCGCCGGATCGAGGAGCAAATCGCGCTGCGTGCTGCTGCCCGCGGCCAGCGCCATTTTGCCGAGGCCGACAAGATCCGCGCCGCCCTCGCCGCCGATGGCATCCTGCTCGAAGACAAGCCCGACGGCACCACCACTTGGTGGCGCAAGGACTGATGATGGCCGGCACCGATCATCGCCGCAACCTGATCGGCGGCGGCCCGGCGGTCATCCTGGTCGAGCCGCAGCTCGGCGAGAACATCGGCACCGCGGCGCGGGCGATGATGAACTGCGCGCTCGGCGACCTGCGGCTGGTGCGGCCGCGCGACGGCTGGCCTTCGGAACGGGCGGTGGCAGCGGCGAGCGGCGCCGACGCGGTGCTCGACTGGGCGCGGCTCTACCCCACGATCGCGGCGGCGACCGCCGACCTCGTTCATGTCTACGCCTCGACCGCGCGCGACCGCGGCATGGTCCGGCGCGAGGTGACGCCGCGCCGCGCGGCGGCCGAGATGCGCGCCCACCTCGCCGCCGGCGAGCCCTGCGGCGTGTTGTTCGGGCCGGAGCGCACCGGTCTCCTGAACGACGACCTGACCCTTGCGGACACGGTGCTGACGGTGCCGCTCAACCCGGGCTTTTCCTCGCTGAACCTCGCCCAGGCGGTGCTGCTCGTCGGTTACGAGTGGTACGCCGCCGCCGCCGAGGCTCCGCCCGAGACCCTGCACACCGGCTTGAGCCGCCCCGCAACCAAGGAAGAGCTGGTGAATTTTTTCGAGCACCTGGAAGAGGAGCTCGTCAAAAACGGCTTTCTTCGTCACCCCGAAAGCCGCCCGAGCATGGTGCGCAATCTGCGCAGCCTGTTTCAGCGCGCGAACTGCACCGAGCAGGAGCTGCGCACCCTGCACGGCGTCGTCACCGCGTTCGCCGGCCCGCGCGAGCGCCCATCACGCGATCGCTAAATTCCGCCGTCCACGGATCGCCAAAAGATCCGTTGAAGGATTGTTTCGGGGCGGGGGGTTCGCTAGGCTGGGCCTCACCAAATCGAGGGAGGGCCGGGCATGGCGATCGTCGTTGGCCAGGGCGACTATAAGTACGAGATCGTCGAGGATTGGGCGAAACTGCCGGAGGGCTGGTCGTTCAAGGAGGTGGCGGCGGTCGGCGTCGACAAAAACGACAACGTCTACTGCTTCAACCGCGGCGAGCACCCGGTTATGGTGTTCGACCGCGACGGCAAGTTTCTGCGGTCGTGGGGCGAAGGGGTCTACCCCCGTGCGCACGGCGTCCATATGGGCCCCGACGATTCGATCTATCTGACCGACGACGGCGGCCATTTCGTGCGCAAATGCGCGCTCGACGGCAAGGTCTTGCTGGAGCTGGGCGTTCCCGGCAAGCCCGCGCCTTATCTGAGCGGCGAGCCGTTC
>DATKHX010000336.1:0-8114 GCA_035510075.1 Allostellaceae bacterium | reverse complement strand
AGCCTGAAGGATCAAGCCCGGCGTCACGGCCTTGCGGCGGCTCGCCGCGACACGCAGGAAGTCGGCGCGAATCTTCAGGGTTGCAAGTGTCTCGGCCGCGGAATCCGCCGCCGCCCCGGCCTGCGGCGCGAATTCCCGGCTCAGGCGGACAGCCGCTTGCGGCCTTTCGCCCGGCGCGCCGCCAGCACCCGGCGGCCCGCAACCGTCGCCATCCGCGCACGAAAGCCGTGGCGGCGCTTACGAACAAGATTGCTGGGCTGATAAGTGCGCTTCACGCCACCTGCTCCGATTGGGCATCTCTTTGGATCGGCGGCGGCTATATAAAGGGAGGCGGTCGGCCGAGTCAACGGCCGGGGAACGACGGCGGTTCCCGACGCGTTCGCCTTGAGCGGCGCCGGGCAGTGTGCCATGTCGGGGAGGAATGGGAACCACGAGAGGGCCAAGGTGATTGCCCAGTTTGACAACGCCACGATCGAAGCCGCTGATCGTGCCGCTCGCGCATGGAAGGCGAGCGGTGTGGACCCGATCCTCCCAGGCAGCGAGGCGCACAAGGTCGCGTTTTGCCGAATGCTGCTAGACACCCATAACCGCTATAGGCCGGCGGTTATCGATTGGCCGGCGCTCGAACCCGAAGCCCGCGACCGTCTCGTCAATCTGCCGATTTGGGACATCGCGGTTCAGACCGAGGGCAAGGCCCGGCTGCGCGTGGCGAACTATGCCGAAAAAGTCGCCGACCCCTTGCTGCGCAAAGCGATAGAGCTCGACGGGTTCGAGGAAGGCCGACACAAGGAAGTTCTTTCCAACCTCGTTCAAGCCTACGGCGTTCGGCTCGCGCCCGAGCCGGAATATATACGCCCCCGGCATGCCGAATGGGCCTTCATGGTGACCGGCTACAGCGAGTGCATCGACAGCTTCTTCGCCTTTGGCCTGTTTGCGTTGGCAAAGCGCTCAGGCTTCTTTCCGCCGGCGCTCGTCGACACCTTCGAGCCGGTCATGCAGGAAGAAGGCCGGCACATACTGTTCTTCGTCAACTGGGTGGCATGGCACCGGAGGCGGCTGCCGTTGTGGCGGCGCCCCCTGTTTGCGGTCAAGATTGCGGCGGTCTGGGCGTTTTTGATTTGGGAGCGGATCGGTATCGCCCGCGGCGTCGGCGGGGCGGTCGGCGCCGACACCGCGCAATCGACGCCGCAGGACAACAATTTCACGCTGAACGGCAGCAAGGCCGTTGGCGACGTCGAGCTCTCGGCGTCAAAATTTGCCGAAATCTGCCTTGCTGAGAACGACCGTCGGCTCGGCGGCTACGACCCGCGGCTGCTGCGGCCCCGGCTCGTGCCGTTAGCGGCGCGCCTTGTGCAGCGTCTGAGGCGCCGGCGGAGGAATGCCCCGGCGGCCTCATGAAAATCGGGACCGACCAGCACAAGCGGCGGTTTTGCGAAGAATTTATCGCCAGTCACGACCCCTACGACCCGCGAGGGCTGCCTTGGCCCGAACTCGACGACCAAGCGCTCGAAAGGCTGCGAGCGATCCCGTTTTGGCCTGAGGTGCTCCATACCGAGCGGCGCGCCGGCGCCATCGTCGAGGCTTATGGTGCCACGATCGGCGATCCACTGGTGCGACGCGCGGTCATGTTGCAAGGCTTCGAGGAGGCGCGGCACGCCCGACTGCTGCGTTTGATGATCGAGCGCTACGGGATCGCCGCCGAAGAGGGCCCGCTCGAAAAGCCGAGCTCGAACCTCTACCGTGCCTTCACCGATTTTGGTTATGGCGAATGCCTCGACGCGTTTCTCGGCTTTGGCGTATTCAAGATCGCGCGGCGCGCAGGGTATTTGCCGGATCCGATGTTCGCGATCTTCGAGACTTTGCTGCACGAGGAAAACCGCCACATCGTTTTTTTTGTCAATTGGATGGCATGGGAACAGGCGCGCCGCGGCCGTGGCGTGTCATGGCTGCGCTCGGCGGTCGCCCTGCGCTATTACCTCAGGGCGATCGGGCGGCTGCTCGGCACCGTGCGCCGCGGCCAGAAGGCGAACGACGGCAAAGATTTCTCGGCCACTCAGGCGAGCGTCTTTATCGATGGCTTTTCGCTCTCTAGCTTGGTCGAGGAATGTTGCACCGAGCATGCGCGGCGTATGCGGACATTCGATCCGGACCTGCTGCAACCGCGGTTTTTGCCGCGGCTCGCCGCCATTATGCTTGCGGGTCTCCGTCTCGGAGCCGGATCCCGCCGCTCGCAGTAGGTGCCGATGAAGCTCGTCTCGGTTCTAGCTGCCGCGGTCGGGCTGGCCGTCATCGCCGCGCTGGTCGCTCATTTCGGCGCCGCGTCCGTCACCCGCTCGCTGCTGGCGGTCGGCGGCGTGGGGTTCGCTGTTATTTGCCTTATCCAGCTTGTCCTGATCGCGGTAATGGGGATCGCCTGGTGGGTGTTGCTGCCGGGCACGAGCCCATGGGCCGCAATTTGGGCGCGCCTCGTCCGCGACTCGGCCTCCGAGGTGTTGCCGCTCTCGCAGGTCGGCGGCTACGTGCTGGGCGGGCGCGCCTTAGCCGTATGCGGGGTTTCGGGCGACACCGCGGCGGCAAGCACGATTGTCGATGTCACCCTCGAATTCTTCGCCCAGCTGGCTTACACCGCGATCGCGTTGTTGTGGCTGCTGGATCTTGAGCCATACGCCCGGATTCTTTTCCCGGTCGCGATCGGCCTTATCGTTGGCATCGGTCTCGCCGGCGGTTTTTTGGTGGCTCAGCGCCGCGGTTTTGGCCTGCTCGGCCGGTTCGCCGGCGCGCTCGGCCGCGGCTGGGCAGACACGACGGCGGCGGGTGCCGCGGCGCTGCATGCTGCCATCGCCGACATCTATGCGCGGCGGGCGGCCGTGTGCGCGAGCTTCGTTCTGCACCTCGCCTCTTGGATCGCGAGTGCCGCCGAAATCTGGCTGGCGCTGCGGTTCATGAAAGTGCCGCTCGGCTTTGATGCGGTGCTGGTGATCGAGAGCCTGCTCTATGCGATCCGATCGGTCGCATTCGCCGTGCCGAACGCGGTCGGGGTGCAGGAGGGCGCCTACATCCTGCTCGGTGCGGGCTTTGGCCTGACGCCCGAAACGGCACTCGCGCTCTCGCTGTTGAAGCGGGCGCGCGACTTCGTGATCGGCCTACCCGTTCTCGGCGCCTACGAGCTGATCGAGAGCGGCCGCCTGTGGCGCCGCGCCGACGCCGCCGCATTCCGGAGCTCGGCCTCCCTCAAAGCGAAACCCCGGTCGAGATGACCGGGGTTTCTCCTGCCCGCCCCGGAGGAAAAGGCGGGACCCGTCTGCATCGTTTCGGAGGACCACCAGGGAGACATCACGATGCAGGCGGATAATGCCGCATATCCGGGATAGTTGCAATATATGTCTGTGGTATTAACCAATAATCCATTGATACACCCTGAACGTGCCGAGCGCGACGCGCCAAAATCACGCGAAGGTGAGCGCTCGATGCCGGCCGCAATGCTAGCGTCGGTGGCCATTTTTTTCGGCCGAACCAATCCGTTAATGCCCGGCTAATGCCCGACGCCGCGAGGCCGCGCCCCGTCCGTTCCCTGCACAGGCTGGTGCCGCTGGTGATTCTCGTCGTCGCCGGGGTGGTGTTCGTCGTCGCCGGCGGCCACCGTTATCTGACGTTCTCGGCATTGGCTGAGAACCGCAGCTCGCTGTGCGATTTGGTGGCACGCTGGGGCCTCGTCGCCGCCTTGCTGTATATCGCGACCTACGCCGCGGTGGTTGCATTGTCCCTTCCCGGCGGTGCGATCTTGACGATCGCCGGTGGCTTTTTATTCGGGACCTGGCTCGGCGGGGTGTGTGCGATCGTCGGCGCGACCTTGGGGGCCGCCTGCATCTTTCTCGCGGCGCGCGCCGGGTTCGGCGGAGTGGCGCAGCGCGCCGGGCCGTTCTTCGGCAAGCTCGAAGCCGGGTTCCGCGCCGACGCGTTCAATTACCTTCTCTTTTTGCGCCTCGTCCCGCTGTTCCCGTTTTGGCTCGTCAATCTCGTGCCGGCGCTGGCCGGAGTGGGACTGCCGACGTTTCTTCTCGCCACCTTTGTCGGCATCATTCCAGGTACCTTCGTCTATGCGAGCCTCGGCGGCGGGCTCGGCAAGCTCGTCGAAGAGCCCGATCTAGCGATTCTCTTCCACCCGGGCGTGCTTGGGCCGATCGTCGGGCTCGCCGTGCTCGCGCTGATCCCGGTCTTGTACAAGCGCCGGCATCGTAAAAAGAGCGCGTGACCCGGCCGCTAACCCCCGATTTGTGCGTGATCGGCGCTGGTGCCGGGGGGCTCGCGGTGGCCGCCGGTGCTGCGCAGTTCGGCGCCAAGGTGGTGCTGATCGAGCGCGGCGCGATGGGCGGCGACTGCCTCAACTTCGGCTGCGTGCCGTCGAAGGCGCTGCTGGCCTCGGCCCGGCTCGCGGATCTATGGCGACGCACGCCATCGCTGGGGATCGACTATCACCCGCCGCAAATCGATTTCGCGGCGATCGGCGGCAGTGTGCGGCGGGTGATCGCCGCGATTGCGCCGAATGATTCGGTCGAGCGCTTCGAAGGGCTCGGCGTCAGGGTGCTCCGTGCCGAGGCGCGCTTTACCAGCCCGCGCTCGTTGCGCGCCGGCGGGGTCGAGATCCAACCGAGGCGTTTCGTGATCGCCACCGGCTCGCATCCGGCGGTTCCGCCGATTCCCGGGCTCGACGAGTTGGCTTATCTGACCAACGAGACGATCTTTGCAAACCGGGTGCTGCCGCAGCATCTGATCGTGATCGGCGGCGGCCCGATCGGCATCGAGATGGCGCAGGCGCATCGCCGGCTTGGCGCGCGGGTCACGGTGCTCGACCTCGGCCCGCTGTTGCCGCGCGACGATCCCGAGCTCGTCGGCCTACTGGCAGACCGTTTGTCACGCGAAGACATCCTGCTGCGCCCGCGGGTCGCGATCGCATCGGTCGCACGCGACGGGGCCGCCATCGACGTCCAGCTTGCCGATGGCGAACGAATTAGCGGGTCCCACCTGCTGATCGCCGCCGGCCGGCGCCCCAGCGTCGAAGCGCTCGATCTCGCCGCCGCCGGCATCGCGGCCGGCCCGCAAGGGATCACCGTCGACGCTCGGCTGCGCACGACGAACCCCCGCGTCTTTGCGGTAGGCGACGTCGCCGGAGGCCCGCAATTCACCCATATCGCTCTCTATCATGCCGGCATCGTGATCCGGAATGCACTGTTCCGGCTGCCGGCAAAGGTCGATTACCGTACCCTGCCCTGGGTCACCTATACCGACCCAGAACTCGCTCAGGTCGGGTCGACCGAAGCCGCGGCGCGACAAGATCTCGCCGACCGGGTGCGCGTGCTGTCCTGGCCGTTCGCCGAGAACGACCGCGCCCATACCGAACGCGACACCGCGGGGCTGGTCAAGATCGTTACCCGGCGCGACGGCCGTATTCTCGGCGCCTCGATCCTCGGCGCCGGCGCCGGCGACCTGATCCTGCCCTGGGCTCTGGCCATTTCGCAAAAGCTCAAGATCGGCGCTTTCGCCAACCTGATCGTGCCCTATCCCACCCGCGGCGAGGCCGGCAAGCGCGCCGCCGGCAGCTTTTACACGCCGGCATTGTTTTCGCCGCGCACCCGTTGGATTGTACGCCTTCTGGCGCGGTTCGGCTAACGCGGACGTTTCCCCGTGCTGTTGAAAAGCCTGTCGGCCCGGCTGCTCGTTCTGACCGTCTTCTTCGTCATGGTCGGCGAGGTGCTGATCTTTGTGCCGTCGGTCGCGCGTTTTCGCATGACCTATTTCGAAAACCGCATCGCTGCCGGAGAGCTTGCGGCATTGGCCCTCGAGGCGAGCCCGGCCGGCCGGCTCGACCGCGCTCTCGTCAATAAGTTGCTCGCACGTGTCGGCGCCCACGGCGTGATCGTGCACCGCGGCAACGGCGCCGTGTTGATGCTCGACCATCAGACGCCGCCGCGGCCGGACGTTACGATCGACCTGACCCATCCGAGCGTCCTTCTCGCGATCCGCGGCTCGCTGATGGCCCTGTCGCGCACCGGCAACCGCATCCTGCGGGTGCTGGGGCCGTCGCCCACCGGCAATGGCGAGACGGTCGAGGTTTTGCTCGACGAAGCGCCGCTGCGCCGGGAGATGTGGGATTTCGGCTTTCGCATCCTGGAGTTGTCTATCGTCCTGTCTTTGCTCACCGCGGCGCTCGTTTATCTGAGCTTACAGTGGCTGCTGGTGCGGCCGATGCGGCGGATAACCGCCAGCATGATGGCGTTTCGCGAGGACCCCGAGGACGCCGCGCGGATGATTTCAGCGAGCCGCCGCCAGGACGAGATCGGCGTCGCCGAGCGCGAGCTCGCGGTGATGCAGCAGACCGTGCGAGGGGCGTTGGCGCAACGCGCCCGGCTCGCAGCGCTCGGCACCGCGGTCACCAAGATCAATCACGACCTGCGCAACATTCTGGCAACAGCGCGGCTCGTCACCGACGGGCTGACGGCGAGTGCGGCACCCGAGGTGCGCCGCATCCTGCCGCGGCTGATCGATGCGATCGACCGCGCGGTGGCGTTGTGCACGCGCACCCTCGACTTCTCGCGCGAGGATGCCGCACCGCTGACGCCGAGCCGTTTCCGGCTCGCGCCCCTCGTCGACGAGATCGGTGCGGGGCTTGCGGTCACCGGAGATTTTGCGTTCGACTGCGCGGTCGCGCCCGAATTCGAGGTCGAGGGCGATCGCGACCAGCTCTACCGCGTCTTGTCGAACCTGGCGCGCAATGCGCTCGAGGCCGGCGCTCATCGCTTGCGGGTATCGGCGGTGCGGGAAGCCGACACGATCGGGATCGAAATCGCCGACGACGGCCCCGGCCTGCCGCCGAAAGCGCGAGAAAACCTGTTCCGCCCGTTCTTCGGCTCGGCTCGCCGCGGCGGCAGCGGGCTCGGGCTCGCGATCTCGCGCGAGCTGGCGCGGGCGCATGGCGGCGATCTGAGACTGGTCTCCAGCACCGGGGCCGGGACGGTGTTCCGCGTCACGCTGCCGGCGCCCGCGATCCGCGCCGCCGCGATCAGTCGAGAGAGAGTGTCACCGATTTGAGGTAGGCGGTTTCGGGGAGCGACGGGTGCACCGGATGGTCGGGACCGGCGCCCTCGGTGCGGATGATGCGGCCGCTGCGGCCGGCGTCGGCGAGCCCGCGCCGCACCGCCTCGGCGAACTCGAGCTCGCCGACATTGTAGGAGCACGAAGCCAGGAAGAGGATGCCGCCGCGCCCGGTCACGGCGGCGGCGAGGCGCGCGAGCTTGCGGTAGCCGCGCAGAGCCGCCGGCACCTCCTTGCGCGACTTGGCGAAAGCGGGCGGGTCGGCGATGACGATGTCGAAGCGTTCGCCCGCCGCGGCGAGCCGTTCGGCTTCGGCAAACGCCTCGCCGCAGCGAAAGCTGCAAATCTTGTCGAGGCCGTTGAGCATCGCGGCTTCGCGGGCAAGCGCCAGCGCCGGTTCCGAGCGGTCTATCCCCAGCGTCTCGGCAGCGCCGGCGCGCGAGGCCTGCACCGCGAAGCCGCCGGTGTAGCAATAAAGATCGAGAACGCGCGCACCACCCTTGGCAAGGTTTGCGACAAAGCCGCGGTTGTGGCGCTGGTCGAAAAACCAGCCGGTCTTCTGCCCGGCGAGCGGGTCGACCGGAAAGACCGCGCCGTTCTCGCGCAACAAAACCCGGGTGTCGAGCTCACCCTTCGCCACCCGCGTCTCGGTCGGCAGCCCTTCCTGGCCGCGCACCGGGCTGTCGTTGCGCAACACGATCGCCCGCGGCTGCAACGCGGCGGAAAGCACGTCTAGCACGAGCGGTTCGAGCCGGGCCATTCCCGCGGCGTTGGACTGAACCACCAAAACATCACCGATGCGATCGACGACGAGACCCGGCAGCCCGTCGGCCTCGGCATGGACGAGGCGATAAAATGGCTCGTCGAACAGCTGCTGGCGCAACCGCAAGGCCCGTTCGATCCGCCGGGCGATAAAACGCCGTCCAACGGCGCGGCCGGCATCGCGATCGATGAGGCGCGCGGCGAGCAGGCTGTGCGGGTTGAACATTGCCACGCCGAGCGCGCTGCCGTCGGCGCGGCGCAAG
>DATKHX010000335.1:0-2528 GCA_035510075.1 Allostellaceae bacterium | reverse complement strand
CCGCTGCCGACGGCCCTGCTTTTGGTCACGGCCGGATTGGGAACAGCGATCGGGGCGCGCCGGGCGATTCCGGCCGAAGCCCTGCGCCGTTGGGTCAGGTCCGGTGCTGCTGGCGGCGCAGGAAGTCGATAAAGATCGCGGCCAACAGGCCCTCCTTCTGCTGCCAGTCCTCGAGGGCGACATCCTGGTCGGGGCGGTCTTCGGTCAGCACCTCGTGGTATTCGGCGTTGGGCAACAGCCGGTGCGCCGCCTGGCCGGGGCCGCGCGGGTGCACCCGGTCGTTGCCGGGGATGATGCAGGCCGGCATCGTCATCGAGCCGAGCTCGGCCGGGCTGAGCCCGATGACCGGGTAATCCGCACCCTCGTTGAAGGCGCGGCGCCAGCGCTCCATCAACGCGACGAAAGCCTCAGGGTCGAGCGCCGTCAGCCGGGCGCGGTTGCCCGGGTTGGCGGCGATGACCTCGCTGAAATGCTCGCTGTCGCAGACTGCTGCCATGCCGCCCTTTTGCGCCAGGTCGATGTACTGGCTGTAGTAATTCTGCACCAGCCGCTCGGCCGCGTAGGCGCCGCCGGTCACCCGCCACAGCAAGAGCCCGCGCACCGCCGCCGGGTGGCGCAACGCCAGCAGCAAGGCCAGCCGGCAGCCCGACGAGCTGCCGCCGATGAACGCCGGCAAGGCGTCGAGCTCGTTCAGCAGCAGGCGCAAATCCTCGGCCCAGACCTCGTTCTCGGAATTGCCCTCGAAGGCCACGCCCGAGGCGCCGCAATTGCGCCGGTCGTAGATCAGGACACGGTTGCCGGCCTCGGCCAGCTTTTCGGCGAGCGACTTGACGCCGCCGAGCGCGCGCCTGCCGCCCGGCTGCAGCGCGACCCACGGGCCGTGGTCGCCCAGCACCTGGTAGTTGATGTCGACGCCGCGGATTGATGCGATCGGCATGGCTCCTCCCCATGGTCGAACATTCGTAATTCTGCCATCCTAGTCGATATCCCTTCGGCGCGCCGAGGAAATGAGATGCAGGCCGGGCCCCGCCCTCTCCCCCGCCAACGGCGGCCGGGCAAGAATGAGACGACGCGCCCCCGATGAAGAGGAAGCCATGATCCGGGAAGAGCTGGTCTTCGTCGCGACCTGCGACATCTCGGGGCACGTGCGCGGCAAGGGCTTCCCGGCGCGCGAACTGCCCGGGCGCCTCAAGAAAGGCATCGGCTGGACCGGCAGCAATCTGATGATGTCGCCGGCCGGGCCGATCTGGGACACGCCGTTCGGCACCGCCGGCGACCTGATGATCGTGCCCGACCCGGCGGCCGAGGTGCGGGTCGACTTTGCCGACGGCTCGGCGGTCGAGCACTTCTTTTTGGGCGACATCCGCACCACCGACGGCAAGCCGTGGGAATGCTGCCCGCGCGATTTCCTGCGGCGCGCGGCCGACGAATTGGAAGCGGCGGCGGGGCTGCACGTCATCGCTGCCTTTGAACAGGAATTCCTCTACACCGGCATGGAGGACCGCCCGGGCGACGCTTATGCGCTCGGCGCCTTCCGTCGCCAGGGCAGTTTCGGCGAGGCGTTCATTGCGGCGTTGCGCGCCGCCGGGCCGGTGCCGGACAGCTTCCTCGCCGAATACGGGCCGCGGCAGTTCGAGGTGACGGTGATGCCGCAGCCGGCGCTGACCGCGGCCGACCATGCGGTGATCACCCGCGAGATGGCGCGCGCCGCGGCCCATCGCCTCGGCCATCGCGCAGTGTTCTCGCCAAAGCCAGCGCCCGACAATGTCGGCAGCGGCGTCCACATCCATATGAGCCTGTGGGACGGCGGGCGGCCGGTGACCCATATGCCGGGCGAGCCGATGGACCTCGCCAAGCCGGCGCAGCATTTCGCCGCCGGCATCTTGCACCATCTGCCGGCGATCTGCGCGGTGACCGCACCCTCGCCGGTGTCGTATCTGCGCCTCGTCCCCAATGCCTGGGCGCCGACGATGATCGACCTGGTGCGCCAGGACCGCGGCGCCTGCCTACGCGTCGCCCCGATCTTCGCCGCTGAAAGCAGCGATGACATCGCGCGCCAGTTCAATCTCGAATTCCGCGCCTGCGACGCTGCGGCCAGCCCCTATCTGGCGTTAGGCGCGATCCTGTTTGCCGGCGCCGACGGCATCCGGCGGGCGTTGCCGCTGCCCTCGGCCGGAGCCGCGCCGGCCTCATTGCCGCAATCGCTCGACAAGGCGCTCGACAATCTCGCCGCCAGCGAAACCGTCGGCAAATGGTTCGGGGCGTTGCACCGCGAGGCCTATCTGCGTTTCAAGCGGGTGGAGGCCGAAAAGGTCGCCGGCCTCTCGCCCGCCGAGCTCTGCGCCCATTACGCCGAGATTTACTGATCCGATGACGCAGCCGTTGCTCGACCTTGACGAATCGGAACCGGTCGCCCTGAGCAACGAGGCGGGCGCCTCGGTCTTTTTCCTTGCGTGCGATCACGGCGGGCGGCCGGTGACCCATATGCCGGGCGAGCCGATGGACCTCGCCAAGCCGGCGCAGCATTT
>DATKHX010000334.1:0-6457 GCA_035510075.1 Allostellaceae bacterium | reverse complement strand
CGGCGCTGTTCGGCGTAGCGCCATTGCGGGTCGCCGGCGACCATGACCGGCTGCGCCGGGTCGACCGGCGTCGTCGCGCGCAGACCATCGCACAACCGGGTTACATCGCCTGCGAATTCGTCACGGTCGCGGAACAGGCCGGGGTCGATCGCGATGAAACAATGGCCGATATCGTTGCCCTGCGGCCGTTTGGCGGAGGGCGGGTCGGTAATCAGGCCGGCACCCGACAGGCAGGCGGCCAAGATGTTAACCATGACCGCAAGCCCGTAGCCCTTGTAGCTCGAGGTTTCCGGCGCGCCGCCGAGCGAGGTCAGGAACCCGCCTTTCTCACGCGCCTCCGCGGGGTCGGTGCTGGCCCGCCCATCCTTGTCCAGCACCCAACCGGGTGGGCAAGGGAGTCCCTCGTTCGCCTTGTTGCGGATGCGGCCGGCGGCGACGGTTGTCGTCGCCATGTCGAGCAGGAACGGTTCTCCGTTTGCGGCCGGGGCGGCGAACGACCACGGGTCGGTCCCGAGCTTTGCCTCCTTGCCAAAGGTCGGGGCGACCTGGGCGACGGTATTGCTGGTGCACGCCATGCCGATCAGCCCGGCATTGGCCGCCATCGACGTGTAATAGCCGGTGGCCCCGAAATGCGCCGAGTTGCGCACTGCGGTGATCGCGATCCCGGCCGCTTTGGCTTTGTCGATCGCCACCTGCATCGCAAATCGCGCCGGCACATGGCCGAGGCCGCCATCGCCGTCGACCAGTGCCGAGACCGGGGTCTCCCTAACGATGCGTGGCCGGGCTTTCATGTTGGCGCGGCCGCTGCGGCGCAATCGGTCGTAACCCGGGATCATCGAGATGCCGTGGCTGTCGACGCCGTGCAGATCGGCCCAGCCGAGAATGTCGGCCGTCGCCTCGGCGTTCTCTTCCGACATGTCCCACGCCAGCAGGATGGCCTTTAATTGCGCGCGATGTTTTTCGTATGGGGCAGGCATTAACGTCTCCTCCAGTCAGGCGCAGCCTCGCGCGATCATGCCGCTGGAGCAAGGCCGCAGATGCGGACGTCGGCGTGTCGACTGCCAGCACAAACGCAGGAATTGCCAGACGCTCGGCCGCGCTCCCCAATTCGCTTGTCCGGGGCGGGTTGGTTATCTTAATATTACCTGACTAGCTGAGGGGAGGTTTAGAATGCCTGACACTTCGGTTCTCGACAAGCTTCGAGAGGCATTCAAAGTCGAGCCCCCCGAGCCTCCACCTGCTGGGATGACTTTCGAGCAACGTGCCGCTTTGATAGGTACGCTCTTCGCACTCCGCGAGCCGGGGCAAATTTCCCTCGGTGTGTGGGCGATGCAGTTGCGTCAAGCGCTCAATTTTAGCGAGGCAACAAAACCTCTAGCGGAAGCTATCCCACTTGATGAGGTGCCCGAATCTCCTGCGGGGTCTGTCGGGACGGAGGCAGAAAAGCGGCGAGAGTTGTTGTCCGCCATCGCTCGGGCCGGGCTGCGCCTTGCCGAGATGCACCCCATCGCGGCTTTTGGCGGAGACGCCCGACAGATTCTCGCCGAGCGCGTTGATGAAGCAGTCGCTCGCAGTAAGCCCTTTCTGCTGGGCCGTTGGCTGTTGCCTGGGGTCATTGCGCTGATCCTGGGCGGCACGGTTTGGGGCGTAATCAGCGTGAGAGGTCTTAAAGCCGACTTAAGGGAAACTCAGCAGGCGATGGACGCAATGCGTAATGAAGTAACAACGGCAGCGAAACAAGCCGAGGCAGAGATCACGAATAAAAGCAACGAGACTCAAACGAATCTAGCCAATCTCATGAAAAACGAACTGCAGCAAGCCTTGAAAGATACAGAAGATAACATTACTCAAACGAAGACGCAAGTCGCAACCGCCAAAGATGAGGCGATTATGCAATTCGCAAATTGGAGGGCAGAGGCAGCGCCAAGGGTGAATACGGAACTCAAAGGGATCAGCGATTGGGGCACGGTGCAGAAGAAGCAAGTATCAGATATGGCGGATAAGGAGCGCGGCGAGATCGCGGCCCTGCTGCCGATCGTCGAAAAGGCAAAGGCTGACGCAAAGCCAACCGTCGATGCGGAACTCAAAGGGGTCAGCGATTGGGGCGCGATGCAGAAGAAGCAAGTATCAGATATGGCGGACAGGGAGCGCAGCGAACTCGATCAAGATAAGCAAAGCGTCATTGGCATGATGCAACAGCGGCAGCGAGAGGTACAGGATGAGGCAGACCGGGCGAAAACACAATTGAGCGGGTTACTGATTAACGTGCGTCAGGGGGAGGACGATCTGGAAAGGCGTCTCTTGGCAGCAGAAATCCGCATGAAGAAACTAGACGACCAAATGGTCGGGTTGCGAGCTACAGTGCAGCAGGCGTCTCAATTGAAGTCGGTGCTGGAACAGACTGATAGGACGAGTACGCTGAACCTCGCCACTCTGATCCGGGTTTTAGAATGGAAGGATTTGATGGCGATCGCGGCGATTTTGCTCGCCGCACTTGCTGTCGTACTCGCTATTGCGAGTTTCATCCGAAACCTGTGGCGCCGGCCTCCAGAGGAGGTCGGACCAGCCAACCGGGCAGCGGCTTAGTTTCAGCTTCCTGAGTACACCCTTGCCTTGCCTAAAGTCGCAACTCGTCCCCTAGCGCGACAGGCGGTTCGAAGCCACCACTAACACAACACGTGCGGCCTCACCGGCCGCGGTTCAGGTGCGGGCCGGGGTGTGCTTGGCGAGGAACTCCTTGACGCGCGCTTTGGCCGTGGTCAGGGCCGGTTCGGCCTTCCACTCCGCGACGAATTCGCAGTTCGGGATCAGCTTCGAGAGTTCTTCCGAGATCGGCCACGGATGGGCGTCGTCATTGCCCGCCAGCACCAGGCAGGGCGTCTTGATCGTCTTTACAAAATCGCGGTCGGCGCAATAGACAAAGCCGGCTTCGTAAAGGTTGCGGTAGAACGCATCCAACACCGGTTTGGTGGCCCCGTGGTGGTCGTCGAGTGTCTGGGCCCAGCCGTCAAACCGGGCGGGGCGCGGCGGCAATGCCGCGGCGACGCGGCCGATCGGCTGCGCCAGCACCGCGGATTGGACGCGCTCGGGATGATGCTTGAGCATGTTGATGATAAACGAGCCGCCGATGCACTGGCCGTAGAGATGGCATTTGTCGATGCCGAGATGGTCGAGCACGGCGATGTGGTCGGCGGTGTAGGAATCCCAGCCGTCCTGCGCTGTGATCGGCGCGCGGGTCTGCCCGCCCGCGTTGCGCTGATCCATCGCGACGACGCGGTATTTGTCGGCAAACTCGGTCGTCGGGTTGATCGGCGCCGAGGGCTGGCTCCAGACGTCGATCACCGACTGCAATCCGGCGGGCGCAAAGGTCAGAATCGGGAAGCCCCGCCCGAACTTTTCGTAATAGATATGCGCGCCGTGATGGTCGATGCTCGGCATGTCGGTGTCCTTTCGCGGATTGAGAGCAGAGCCTAGTCGATCGGGAAGCGGGTCGTCACAACGCAGTTTTCGAGAATGCCGCGGCCGCGGTCGGGCGGGCGGTGCTGCGCCACGAAACGGGCATGCACGTCGGTGATCGCCTCTGCGTCGATACCGGGCTCGGTCGGGACGTATTGCACGAGGTTGTCGCGAAAGCCGCGCCGGGTCACGTAAATCGGCTCGATACCCCGAGCCTGGGCGACCGCGGCGAGCGCGTCCGCCATCGGCCGGACCGCCGGGTTGACCGAAAAATCGGCCCAGTTGTTGGCGAGAACGCCGCCGGGATTGAGCGCGTCGAGGCAGCGCGTCCAGAACAGCTCGTTGCTCTCCGCCGGCCCGGCCGAGTTGTAGAGGTCGACAAGGATCACATCGAACCTCGCGGTCGTCGCGGCGACGAATTGCTGCGCCGGCTCGACGGTGACCGGATGGGTCAGGTAGAACCAGCGTCGAGCGATCGCGGCGATCGCCTCGTCGGCATCGACCAAGGTCGGCGCACAGTCCGCCACATAAGCGCGCATAAAGCGCCACATCGCCGCACCGCCGACGCCGAGCAACAATGCCGTCACCGCCTGCCGGCACATCGCAAAGGAGAGCGACATCAGGCGCTCGTAATGAAAGACGAGCCGCGCCGGGTAGAGCAGGTCCATGCTCGACTGCTCGGTGACCTGGATGCTGCTGCCGAACGACCCCAGAGTGCGGAAGTGGCGCGCGCCGCGGTCGAAATCGACGACAAACACCGGCGAGCCGAAGGTCGGGGTCCGCCGTAAGAGGAGCAAGCGCGCGTCGCCGCCGAAGTAATCGAGAACGAGCCGGCGCTGGCGCTCTTCGCCGAATTCGGTGATCATCGGCGATCGGGCGACGCGATCAGGCGGGGCGCCGCGACGGCGCGCAAACGCCAACCCTCCGCCAAGCGTAGCGAGGGCTGGGGCGGATGCGCCGCGCGCGCCGCCGCATACGGAAACCAGGCATCCTCGCTGCCGATCATCAGCATCAGTAACCCCGATCCCGACGACGAATTCAAGCGCGTCGACCCGCCTCACCGCCTACCGACGGAGCTCGGCTTTGACGCTGCCGAATACCGTCCTTAGATTAAGCCTTTGCCGACAGGCCGTCGGCCGTCGGCGGCTGGCCGGAAGTGGCGAGGAGCGTCGACAAGCATGGATACCGGCACCATTCGCACGACCGAAGACGAGGCTTTGCAGTTCCATGCGAGCGGGCGGCCGGGAAAGCTCTCGATCGCACCGCACAAGCCGCTGGCGACGCAGCGTGATCTGTCGCTCGCCTATTCGCCGGGTGTCGCCTTTCCTTGCCTCCATATCCAGCGCGAGCCCAGCACTGCGTTCGATTACACCTCGAAGGGTAATTTCGTCGCGGTGATTTCGAACGGCACCGCGGTTCTCGGTCTGGGCGATCTCGGCGCCCTCGCGGCCAAGCCGGTCATGGAGGGTAAGGCGGCGCTGTTCAAGCGCTTTGCCGACATCGATTCGATCGATCTCGAAATCGACACCCGCGACGTCGACGCGTTCGTCAACTGCGTGCGCTACCTGCATCCGGCGTTCGGCGGCATCAATCTCGAAGACATCAAGGCGCCGGAATGCTTCATCATCGAGGAGCGGCTGCGCGAGCTGCTCGACATCCCGGTGTTTCACGACGACCAGCACGGCACCGCGATCATCGCCGCGGCCGGGTTGATCAATGCGCTGCACCTGACCGGCCGCTCGCTCGACCAGATCAAGATGGTCATCAACGGCGCCGGCGCCGCCTCGATCGCCTGCGTCGAATTATTGAAGACGATGGGCCTGCCGGCGGCGAACGTCGTCTTGTGCGACACCCGCGGCGTCATCTACCGCGGCCGCACCGACGGCATGAACCAATGGAAGTCGGCGCACGCGGTCGAGACCAAGGCGCGCACCCTAGCCGAGGCGATAGAGGGCACCGACGTGTTCTTCGGCCTCTCGGTCAAGGACGCGGTCGACCAGGCGATGGTCCGCTCGATGGCGGATAAGCCGATCGTCTTCGCGATGGCCAACCCCGACCCCGAGATCACCCCCGAGGACGTGCGCGCCGTGCGTTCCGACGCGATCATCGCCACCGGGCGTTCCGATTACCCGAACCAGGTCAACAACGTCCTCGGTTTCCCATATATTTTCCGCGGGGCGCTCGACGTGCGCGCTTCGACGATCAACGACGCGATGAAGATCGCCGCCGCCGAGGCACTGGCCGAGCTCGCCCGCGAGGACGTGCCCGACGAGGTCGCCGCCGCCTATTCGGGCGAGCGCCTGACCTATGGCCCCGACTACATCATCCCGGCCCCGTTCGACCCGCGGCTGATCTGGGCGGTGCCGTCGGCGGTCGCCAAGGCGGCGATGGATTCCGGGGTTGCGCGCAAACCGATCACCGACATGGCCGCCTACCAGCGCAGCCTGCGCGGACGGCTCGACCCGACGGCGGCCGGGCTCGAGATGATTTTCGCCGCGGTGCGGGCCAACCCGAAGCGCGTCGTCTTTGCCGAGGGCGAGGAGGAAAAGACGATCCGCGCCGCCCTGCAATTCGCCGGCAGCGGCTACGGCACCCCGGTGCTGGTCGGCCGCGAAGAGCGTATCCGCTCGACGATGGCGGCGATGGGGCTGGGTGCGGCGGAAGGCCTCGAAATCCACAATGCGCGGCTGTCGCAGCACAACAAGCGCTATACCGATTTCCTCTACGCACGGCGGCAGCGCGACGGGATGCTCTATCGCGATTGCCAGCGCCAGGTGAACCTCGACCGCAACGTGTTCGCCGCCTGCATGGTCGCGTGCGGCGATGCCGACGCGATGGTCAGCGGCGTCACCCGCAATTCGTTCGACGTTCTCGACGAGGTCTCGCGGGTGATCGAGGTCAAGCCCGAATGCGTCATGTTCGGACTGACGATACTGCTTGGCCGCGAGCGGCCGCTGCTGCTCGCCGACACCTTGGTGCATGAGACCCCGAGCCCGGCGCA
>DATKHX010000333.1:0-8953 GCA_035510075.1 Allostellaceae bacterium | reverse complement strand
GTCGCCATGGTGTTTTCCGGCATCCGCCGCTTTCGTCATTGAACGCAGCGAGCCGGGCGGTCTCCCATCCTCGGCGCGGGCTGCGCCGGTCAAACCACCCGGATGTTTTTGAACTGCCACGGATCGTTGCGGTCGAGATCTTCCGGGAAAAGGCTTTCGCGACCGTCGAGCGGCGTCCAACTGCCATGGACCCCGACAACCTCCCCGAGATAAGGCCGCGCGACCTCGAGGACGCGCCGGAAATCCATGCCCTCCGGCTCGACGATGCCCTCTTGCGGATGCTCCAGCGCCCAGATGACCCCGCCCAGCACCGCAGCCGTGACCTGCAGCGAGGTGGCATTGTTGTGCGGCGCCGCCCGCCTTGCCTCGTCGATCGTCAGCCGCGACCCGTACCAATAGACCCCTTTTGGGGACCCCATCAGCAGCACGCCGAGCTCGTCGGTCCCCTTGGTGATCTCGTCCATCATCAGCCGTTTGGCGGCCTGCAGCCGCCAATTCTTGCCGGCGAATTCGTGCAGGCTCAGCACCGCGTCGTCGCAGGGATGATAGGCGTAGTGGCAGGTCGGCCGGTAGCGCGCCTCATCCCCTTCCCTGATTGTGAGGAAATCGGCAATCGAGATCGCTTCGCCGTGCGTGATCAGAAAGCCGAGATACGGCCCTTCGAGCGGCGTCCAGCTGCGGACGCGAGTGGCCGCGCCGGGCCGGAGCAGATAGATCGCCGCAGCGCTGCCAAAATGGTGACGCCGCCCATCCGCCGGAAAGTGCCGCTCGTGCGTGCCCCAGCCGAGCTCGGCGGGCTGCGAGCCTTCGCTGACAAAGCCCTCGATCGACCAGGTGTTGACGAACTCGCCCGGCTCCTTGGGGATGTTCGAGACCTGGGTGTCGCGTTCGGCGATGTGTATGGCTTTGACGCCGAGCCGCTGTGCCAGCCGCGCCCAATCGATGCGGTCCCGCGGAATGGCTGCGTCAATGTCCGCTTCGCGGGCGAGGTCGACGAGCGCCTGCTTGACGAAATGGGAGACGAGCCCGGGATTGGCGCCGTGCGTCACCACCGCAGTCGAACCCCGAGGATATTGCCGACATAAGGTCAATGCGCTTTCGCGCAGCGCATAATTCGAGCGCGCCGACGGCGGCAGGCTTGGATCGGTATATCCGCCGGGCCATGGCTCGATGCAGGTATCGAGGTAGAGGGCGCCTTTTTCCTGGCACAGCTCGATCAGCGCGGTGCTCGACACATCGACCGACAGATTGAGAAGAAAGTCGCCCCGGCCGATTCGGGGGTCGAGCATGGCCCGGTAGTTGGCACGGGTCAGAGGGATTTCGTCAAAGGCAACGCCGTATTCGGCTGCCACCTCACGGCCGCGCGGGTCGGCGGTGACGATCGTTATTTGCTTCGGGTCCATTTCGAGATGGCGAAGCAGCAGCGGCAGCACCCCTTGACCGATGCTCCCGAAGCCAACAATAACCAGGCGGCCACGAAGGACCGCGTGCTTTATATCGAGCATCAGGACCCAAATGATAACGGGGCAGCCGCATTCCCTAGGATTGCAACGATCGTCATGTCAAGCCGCCGGTCCGTCGATTTTCCCGGCTTGGGGCGATAGCAGCGGTGCGATAACCACTTTACCTTACGTTTCGGCATGAGATTTCTCGTCATATTGCGATCGCCGAAGCGATGCCCGAGCCGTGCCTGTCGTACAACCGGCGGAGCATCTTAGGGCGCGGCAAATGGTCCACGGAAAAGTTCGGGTGACACACGATTTTGTCTCAAGACACGCGCCATTATCGGTGACCGGCGCCCCCACTCGACTATCGATCGCAGCGGGCATTGCCAACCCGGGCTCAGTGCGGGCGTCACCTGTAGGGTTCGAGGGAAATTGATGTCGGAAATTCGTGCGGCGGCTCGTCATTTTGTCTTTGCGGCGGAGGGAATGCCCGCGATTAGGGTCGTCACCTACAACATCCACGGCTGCGTCGGCCTCGACCGGCGTTGCGATCCGGCGCGGACAGCGGCCGTGCTGCGGGAGATCGACGCAGACATCGTCTGTCTGCAAGAGGTCGACGCTCGCGGCAACGGGTTGCGTGCGGACCAGGCGACATATCTCGGCGAAGCGACCGATCGCCGGGTCATCTTGGGCGCCGGCAGCCGCGAGCGCCGCGGACGATTCGCCAATGCTGTCCTCACCCGCTTCCCGTCGCTGGCCACACGCGCCATCGATCTTGCGGTCCCCGGTTATGAGCCGCGCGGTGCAATCGATGTCGATCTGATGATCGGCCACCGGGTGCTGCGGGTCATGGCCACTCACTTCGGCCTGCACGCCGGAGAGCGGCGGTTGCAGGCCAATCGCCTGATCGCCGCGCTCGATGATCCGGTGGAATCGGACAGGCCGCCTGCGCACGCGGTGCTGCTGGTCGGCGATTTGAACGAGTGGCGTGGGCGCAATGGCGGCGGCATTCGCGCGCTCGACCGCTGTCTCGGGCCCAGTGCCACACCGCGAACCTTTCCCTCGTGGCTGCCGGTGCTGCCGCTCGACCGGATTTATGCCTTGGGGCCGGCGGTGTTGCGCGATGTCCATGTCTACCGCTCGCCGCTGGCGCGAGTGGCCTCCGATCATTTGCCGCTCATCGGAAATCTATGGTGGAGCGCCGCACCGGCGCGCCGCGGCCGGCGAGCACGGGCCGCACCGGCGCCTGAGGCGGTCGAGAGGTATTTCGGCTCGGGGTGGGCCGCCGGCCTGTCGCGGGAAGAGCCGAGCTCGCCCGCATTCGGCAGCGACGGCTGAGCCGATTGCATCCCACCCCGCGGAAGGCTAATCAAGAGCCATGCCGCCAAAGCACAACCCGCTCGGTCTCAACCCGCTGCAGCTCAAGACCCTGACCCTGCTCCAGCAGCTGGCGCGCTTGTCCGACTATTCGCGGCCCGACGAGGAGCAGGGCGGCATCGTGCTGACCCGCTTGCCGCATCCACACGGCGACCATTTTCACATCGGCGAGGCGGTGGTTGCATCGCGCGACGCAACCGGACTGCGCAATCCGGCGGTATGGACCGCGCTCGAGCGCAAGGGGCTGGTGCGGTCGACCCCGCCGACGGCAGTGGTGACGGCGCTCGGCCTCGATTACGACACCGGGTTGCGCGAGACGATCCTGCACCTGGCGGAACACGGCTAGCGGCGCGCAAACCCGACGCTCACCAGCGAAAGTGCGGTGCGACGGCGACTGGATGGTGCCCGCCGACGGTAAGCGCCGCCTCGATGCGGCTGCGATCGGGTTCTTTGCCGGTCGCTCCCTCGATGCCGAATTCTTCGGCGTGGATCCCGCCCGCGACGAACAAACTGTCGATCCCGGCCGCCGCGGCACCTGGGATATCGGTGCGCAGGCTGTCGCCAACTGCGAGGATCCGCGAGCGGTCGGCTAGGCCGAGCAACGCAAGGCAGGTGTCGTAGACCGAACGATACGGCTTGCCGTGCCAGCGGACATGACCGCCCTCCTCCTCGTACCATTGCGCCAGCGCTCCAGCGCACAGCGCCAGCTTGGCGCCGTGCATGACCACCAAATCGGGATTGGCGCACACCATCGGCAGGCGCCGCGCCAAGCAACGGCGCAGCAACGGAGCATAATCGTCGATCGTGTCATCCCAGCCGGCCGGTCCCGTGTTGAGGATGAACTGCGCCGCGTCCGCGCTGTCGAGGAATTCCAGATCGAGCCCCTCGCGGATTTCCAGGTCGCGTTCCGAGCAGATATGCAGACAGCGGCGACCGAGCATCCCATAGAAAGGATCGTCGCGCCGGTGCAAAAATTGCCAAACCTCCTCTCCCGACGACATCACATGATGATAGGTATCTTCGGGCACCCCGATTTGCGTAATCCGCCGGACGACATCGTCGGCGCGCCGCGGCGCGTTCGACAGCAGCGCGATGCGCTTGCCGGCCCCGATCAGAGAGCGCAGGCAATCGACGGCACCGGGGATCGGCGCCACGCCGTCGTGGATCACGCCCCACAAATCGAGAATAAACCCATCGTAGCGGGGTGCTAGTGGGCCGATACCGGAGATATACGGCACTGCCATCGGCGATGACCTCGCAAGTGACAAATGGGTTACCATTCCAGATGAATGTTCACCAATTCAATCCAATATTTACCGAGTGTTGCCAATTTGCCCGGAACATCACGCGGCCAAACCCGTTAGGCATGCGTCAGCTCGGGTGCACACGACGAGGAGAGACTATGAGCGTTGATCTGTATATTGGCCCCCTCATCGCACGCGACGGCAGCTTCGGCTATGACACTTTTTCCCGGCTCGACGGACTGCGCAGCTCGTTTCGCTATCGGCGCATAGAGCAGGCACGACACGACCAGCGGGCGATGATCGCCGAATCCGAACGCGCTCCCCAGACCCGTGTTCACATCTGCGAGACCTTGGTGGAATTTGAACGGGCGGTCGCAGCCGAGCGCAACGCCGACGGAGATTTGGGCGGCGCGCAATCGCACGAATCCTAGCTCGGGACGAGCGGTTGATCGATTTTCATCTCGGCTCTTTACCGGGAATGACTCTGCGCAATCTAGCGCCACGGTTCAGCGGCTTCGATCGCCGCGATCGGTTGTGGAGCGTGAGCCGATCCAACCGCCGCGCCAACCGAATCGAACCCTTCCCGGCGCAGCAATTCGGCAAGGCCGGCCTTGATTCTGCCGACGAGCGCCGGTCCCTCGAAGACCAGCGCGGTGTACAACTGCACCAGATTCGCGCCGGCACGAATCTTCGCAAATGCGTCCGCCGCGCTGGCGATGCCACCGACCCCGATCAGCGGCAGCCTGCCCTGCGTCAGCCGATACATGTCCGACAGCAACGCGGTCGACGCGGCGAACAACGGCCGCCCGCTGAGACCGCCCGTTTCGAGAGCTTGCCGGCCCCGAAGCCCGGCTGGGCGCGCGATTGTGGTGTTCGCCACGATCAACCCGTCGATCCCGGTATCGAGCGCGACCTCGGCGATGTCGCGGCGTTGCTGCGTCGTCAGATCGGGCGCGATCTTCAGCAACAGCGGAACCCGAACCGCCGCGGTGTTTCGCGCCTCGATCAACCGGCGCAGCAGCGCATCCAGCGCCGCCCGCGCCTGTAGATCGCGCAACCCCGTCGTGTTCGGTGACGAGATGTTGATGACCAGGTAGTCGGCAACGCTCGCCGCACGGCGAATGCCCTCCTCAAAATCGGCCGTTGCGTCGGCGCTGTCGCGGTTTTTGCCGAGATTGACGCCGGCGATGCCGAGGCGTTTGCGCCGCGACAGCCGCGCGACCGCGGCATCGAGCCCGCCGCTGTTGAAGCCCATGCGATTGACGACGGCGCCATCCTGGTCGAGGCGAAACATTCGGGGTTTCGGGTTGCCGGGTTGCGGGCGCGGCGTAACTGTTCCGAGCTCGACGAAACCGAAGCCCAAAGCGAGCATCGCGTCCGGCACGCAGGCGTCCTTGTCATAGCCGGCGGCAAGCCCGACCGGGTTCGCAAAGTCGAGCCCCCAAATCCGCTGTCGCAGGATCGGCGGGTCCGGTTCTAAACCCATCAAGAATCGGCTGCCCCCGACCTGCATCGCGCGCAGGCTCAGCCGGTGCGCGGCTTCGGCGGGAAGCCGGCGTAGGATCGGCCGGATCAGCGGATAGAGGTCGGACATTGGTTTCAGCACAATACCAGCGGGCCGGCGGCGCGCCACCTGTGCTAGACGATGCCGGTCATGACCAAGGCTGATCCACGCGTCGAGGCTCAGCGGCGGCGGGTATTGGTGCCGCAGGCGCCGGTGCTGGTCGCCGGCTTTCGTGAGGTCCTCTGGCTGAGCCCGGAAGGCGAGATCGAAGCGCTCTCGCAGGCCGAAGCGGCGCGCCGGGTCCAGATCGACCCGCCGATGCTGTGCCACGCGGCCGCGACCGCGCGCCGCCTCGATTTGCCGGCGTTCGCCGCGCTCGACCTTCTGGAGCTGTTCGCCTTTGTCCGCCCGGCGCGGTTTTGCGTGCCGACGCCCCGCGGCCTCGCCGAGAGGCTGGGATTGCCTCTGCCGCAACGCCCGACCGAGGCTTGTGTCACCCTCGCCACGGCGGCGCGCGCGCTTCTGGAGGCGCTTGGGCAAGAGGCAGATCCCGAGGTTCGCGCCATCGCCGAGGCAATGGATCGCGGCGGATGGCTGTGGGCGCCCTCCGTGCTGGCGGCGCTGCCGCCGGCCGAGCCGCGGGCGCGCCGACAGGCTGCCGGTTGGCGGGTGTGGACACGGCTTGCCGAATGGGTCGAGGCGGCACCGTCGCCGCCGCCCGGCAACGAGCCGGTGGCCGCCGGCGAGGCGCGCGCCCGGCTCGCCCGGCTGCTCGGCAGCGAGGCCGAGCCGCGGCCGCAGCAGGCCGATTACGCCGTCGCGGTCGCCGGCGCTTTTGCTCCGCGCGATGTGCCCGACCAACCGCATGCGGTGCTCGCCGAAGCGGGGACCGGGGTCGGCAAGACCCTCGGCTATATCGCGCCCGCCAGCGTCTGGGCCGAGAAAAACCGGGGCTCGGTGTGGATTTCGACCTTCACCCGCAACTTGCAGACCCAGATTGCCGGCGAGCTCGACCGGCTCTACCCCGACCCGGAGCTGAAGCGCCGCCGTGTCGTCGTGCGCAAGGGTCGCGAGAATTTCCTGTGCCTGCTGAATTTTGAGGAGGCTACCGCGGCGGCCATGACCCGGCCCGGACGTGCCTCGGCGCAGCTCGGGCTGATCGCGCGCTGGGTCGGCGCCACCGAGGCGGGCGATCTGGTGGCTGGCGACTTTCCCGGCTGGCTTGCGGAATTGATCGGCCGCGGGCGCGTCAACGGCCTCGCCGACCGCCGCGGCGAGTGCGTGCATTCGGCCTGCCCGCATTTCCGTCGCTGCTTCATCGAGAAGAACATCCGCAAGGCGCGCAACGCACGCATCGTCGTCGCCAATCACGCGCTGGTCATGGCCCAGGCGGCGCTTGGCGGGCTCGACGACGCGACCGTGCCGGCCCGCTATGTGTTCGACGAGGGCCATCATTTGCTGGAGGCGGCTGACAGCGCCTTTTCGGTCCGCCTGTCGGGTCGCGAGGGCCGCGAGCTGCGGCGCTGGATCGCGGGTGCCGAGGGAACGGGCGGATCGCGCGCCCGCGGGCTGCGGCGGCGCATCGGCGACCTCGTCGAAAGCGACGACGCCGGCGTGCGCGCGCTGATCGAAGCCCTCGGTGCCGCCCGAATCCTTCCCGGCGAGGGCTGGGCGCAACGTGTGGGCGACGGTCGCGGATTACAGGGGTTCGAGGGCTTTCTGGCGCTGGTGCGACAGCAGGTGCTGGCGCGCGCGGCCCTTGCCGATGCCGGATACGGCTTGCAGGCCGAGGCCCGCCCGCCGGTCGAGGGTCTCGTCGCGTTTGCATTGCCGTTGGCGCAAGGGATCGATCGCCTCGCCGCGGCACTGCGGCGGCTTGCGGCGATATTGCGCGCTCGTCTCGAAAATCCCGACGAGCCCCCCGAAGCGGGCCTGCGCCAACGCCTCGATGCAGCGGTCCGCGGCCTCGACCGGCGCGCCGATCAGCAGCTCGCCGCGTGGAGCCGGCTGCTGCGCGATCTCGCCGAACCGGCGCGGCCCGAGACCGTCGAATGGTTCGCCCTCGACCGCATCGACGGGCTCGAAACCGATGTCGCGGCAACGCGCAGTTGGGTCGATCCCGGTATCCCGTTCGCCGAGTGGGTGGCGCGCCCGGCTCATGGCCTCGTCGTCACGTCCGCGACATTGACCGACGGCGTGCCCGATCTCGAGCTCGCCTGGCGCGGGGCCGAGGCCGCCACCGGCCTGCGCCATCTACCGACGCGACCAGCCGGCGCGCGCATCGCCTCGCCCTTCGATTATGTGGCGCAAACTCGCGTATTCATCGTCACCGACATCCCGCGCGACGATATCGGCCAGATTTCGGCAGCCTATGCCGCCCTCTTTGTCGCCGCCGGCGGCGGGGCGCTCGGCCTCTTCACCGCGATCGCGCGGCTGCGCGCGGTGCATCAGCGCATTGCCCCGGCGCTCGAGGCACGCGGCATCCCACTGCTGGGTCAGCACGTCGAGGCGATGTCGACAGCCACCCTGATCGACATCTTTCGCGCCGAGGAGGATTCCTGTCTCCTCGGCACCGACGCGATCCGCGACGGCGTCGACGTCCCCGGCCGGTCGCTCCGCCTCATCGTGTTCGACCGCGTGCCGTGGCCGCGCCCGGATATTTTGCACCGCGCGCGAAAGCCGGTTTTCGGCGGTGCGCAATATTCCGACCAGATCGCCCGATTGCGGCTGCGACAGGCATACGGCAGGCTCGTCCGGCGCGCCGATGATCGCGGAGTCTTCGCCGTGCTCGATCGCGCGTTGCCGTCCCGGCTGCTCGCGGCCTTTCCCGATGGCGTCGGCGTCGTTCGCCTGCCGCTCGCGGAGGCTGCGGCGGAGACCGCGCGGTTTCTGCAGACCGCCGATACGGCTTGACAGCGCGGCTCCGGTTTTGGTCTGTGAGCCCGGCCAGTGAGGAGAGGGTTTGCATGCTCGACCACCACCGCGCGCTGATCTACACGATGGTCATCGTGTCGGCGGCCGACCGCAACATGCCCGATTCGGAGTTGCATGCATTCGCCGAGATCGTCGGCCACCTGCCGATTTTCCGGGATTTCGACAAAGACGACCTGCCCGGGCTGTTCAATGACTGCGTCGAGCTGATCAGCCGCGAGGACGGGCTCGAAGAGACATTGAAGGCGATCAAAGCGGGGTTGCCGCCAAAATTGCGCGAGACCGCTTACGCAATCGGCTGCGATCTAGTCGCCACCGACGGCGAAGCGACGCAGGAGGAGCTGCGCATCCTCGAATTGCTGCGCCATCGCCTCGAAATCGAGCGGCTCACTGCCGCTGCGATCGAGCGCGGCGCCCGCGCCCGTTTCCAGACGCTTTAAGGCTGCCCGAAC
>DATKHX010000332.1:0-2788 GCA_035510075.1 Allostellaceae bacterium | reverse complement strand
TTGCTCGATCGCATTGGTCCCGCGATCATCCTGACACATTCGCAATCTGGGCCGTTCGGCTTGTATAAAGGAGTTGAGCCTATCCGAGGTGGGATCCCGCTTCGGTGCTGATTCACAGCCTAACTAACAATCCCCGATCACGGCCTTGGCCAGATGGTTACGACGAGGTCAAATTCGCCCCGAACCGGGCAACAGCGCGCGACGGATCACCGCGGCTCGCCGACAAAACCACGCTGGATGTCGGCTACCCGATCGAGCGCGGCCGGCGAGAGCGGCCCCTTTTCGATCGAACGCGCCGCGTATTCGAGCTGCTCCAACGTCGAGTAGCCGACCAGCACAGTCGACACTGCGCGCTGCACGATGACGTAGCGCAGCGCGGCCTCGATCAGGCTGTCGGCATGACCCTCGCGGACCAGCGGTTCGAAGCGCCGGGCACGCTCGACATCACGGCGGTAATCGGCGCCCGAGCCGATCGGCGCCGGCGGCGGCGAGCCCAGCGGATGGCGTTCCTCGGTGCCGCTCAACGCGCCGGCGGCGAGCACGCGGATGTTGATGACCCCCATCTCGGCGGCCTGCATGTGACCGAGCAGATTGCCGTAATCCTGCGCCGGGTAGCCGGCCGGCACGGCGCCACCCGGGCTGGGGTTCAAGAGATTGTAGCTGACCTGCCCGGTGTCGAGGGCGCGCGCATCGACCACGCGGTGCAGCGCCGCGGTCTCGCCGTTAGCGGTGATGCCGAAGAAGCGCAACTTGCCCTGGGCGCGCAGCAACTCGAAGGCCGGCACGACTTCCTCCAGCACGGTGGCCGAGGCGAAATTGGCGCCCTCGGTGGTGCCGATGACGGCGTTGTGAAACTGAAACAAATCGACCGAGTCCATTTGCAGCCGCGCGAGGCTGGCTTCGAGCGAGGCGGCGATCGCCGCGCCGATCTTGCCCGGCTCGGTTGGCGGCAGTCGCACCTTGGTGCCGACATAGACGTCCGGCTTCAATGATTTCAGTACCCGCCCGAGATTGCGCTCGCTTTCGCCGTTGCCGTACATCTGCGCCGTGTCGAAATAGTTGATGCCGAGCTCGAGCGCTCGCCCGACCGCACGCTCCTGATCGGCCGCGGTGCCCTTGATCATTAGCCCGCCGACCGCGCCGCAGCCGAAGCCGAGCAGCGAAACGTCGAGACCCGTCCGCCCAAATCTGCGCTTGTCCATCGCTGCCGTCTCCGCCGTGCTGTTTGCCCCCGCTGATCAAATCCCTCGCGGCCGGCATGTGTCAATTGGTCCAGGCTCCCTCGATCAGCACGCGCCGCGCTAGCGCATTGCCGGCCTTGGTGATGCCGCCGCGCCTGATGCTGCTGCCGGACGAATGTTCGGAGGGCACCAAGCCGAGATAGGCCATCAGCTGCCGCGCATTGGCGAAGCGGCGAAAGTCCCCGACTTCGGCCACGACGGTCACTGCGACCACCAGCGCGACCCCCCGCATCCACAGCTAGCCGGTGGCGAAGGCCGGCATTACGTCGGAGGCAAACAGGTCCAGCGAGCGCATGCTTTGCTCGCGCGACAAAGTCCCCCAGGCGAAAGAACAAACCACGTAGTTGCAGCCACTCTCCGTTGCGACGCGCTGCATCTCTCCGCGCACCCGGTCCGGCGATCCGAAGATGATGCTCTTATGCTGGATCGCCGTCTCCCACGAGAACAGGCCGTCGATGCTGTGGTCGTCGTGCTCGTGCCACAGCTGCGTAATCGACCGAAACCACACCTGATGTGCGGAGCGCGCCGCCGCTTCTGCGTCGGTGTCGCGGTCGGCCACGACGACGAGGCGCAAAATGCCGATTTTTGGCGTGGCGACGTGGCCGTTCAGTCGATCCGGGTCGTGCCGATGGGCGCTCCATGCCCGCTTGTACGCGTCGGTGTGCTCGCGCACCGCTGCGGCGGGGCCGAGACCGACGAAATTGAAGCCATGCCGGCCGGCGTACTCGATGCTGGTCGGCGTGTGAGTCGGGTACCACAGTGGCGGATAGGGCTGTTGCAGCGGATGCAATTCGATCGGGACGTCCCGGTATTGGTAATGCGCCCCGGCGAAGCTCAGTCGCTCCTGGGTGAGGCCGGCCAGCAGGACCGCCAGTGCCTCGTCGAACATCGCGCGCGAGTTCTCCGGATCGACTCCGAAATTGCGCAACTCGTATGGCGATACGCCGCGCCCGACGCCGAGCTCCAAACGACCTCCCGAGAGCTGATCGAGCATCGCGACCTCTTCGATCAGCCGTAAGGGTTCGTAGAGCGGCAGCAGGTACACCAGCGGCCCGAGGCGAATGCGGCGTGTGCGCTGCGTCGCCGCAGTCAGGAACAGCGCCGGCGACGGCGCCATCCCAAGCGGCGTCGCATGGTGCTCGGCAAGGTGGTAGCAGAAGAAGCCCGCCTCGTCGGCTGCCGCCAACAGCTGCAAGCGGTCCTCATAGAGCTGGCTCAAAGGTTGAGTGCCGCGGTCGATCCAGTCGAACACGCCAAAGCTCACTTTGCTCATCGACACGCCTCCTTCGCCGATTCCCGGGAAATCAGCCGATACCCTGACGATATCTCCATACGATGGGTGACGTGAACCCGTTTAATCCCGTTTGACCAGCCTGCACGTTCTGTCTGTCCCGATTTGCCTGATCTCCTCTAACTGATCCGGCGAAGTCAGAGCCCCTTCCGCTTCCCGACCGAGCCCCGGCCTCACGCACGAGCTTGTCGACGCGCGGCTTGGTCAGGATCGCGACATCGATTTCATCGTCCGTGGCGACCTTCTGCTCGACGAC
>DATKHX010000331.1:0-2025 GCA_035510075.1 Allostellaceae bacterium | reverse complement strand
AATTCGAGGATCATGTCGGCAGCACCGATCATCGCCGGCACGTCTAGCCAGTCGAAGCGCCAATCCGTGAACGCGCCGACAAAATCGGCGAGGCGGCCGGGCCGGTTCCAATCGCGCGGCTCGTGGCGTGGGGTCTCGATCTCGGCGACCCAGTTGACGAGTTGGCGGCCTTCGGGGTCGATGTCGTTGCGGATCGGGTAGATTACCATTTTGCCGGTGGCGAGCCATCCGGCACGCACCATGCTGGCGCCGGACAAAAAGGGTGACCAGCGCGTAACCCCGCGCCACATGTTGCAACCAGAATAGAGCGGTTCGCCCTCCTCGGGGTACAGCTGCTTGCGGATCGCCGAATGGATGCCGTCGCAGCCGATTGCAACTGCCCCATGCTGCGGCGGCAGCCGATCGCCGGTCTCGGCATTCTCGAAATGGGCGGTGGCGCGGCCTGCTTCTTGCGAAAAGCCGACGCAGCGCCAGCCGGTGACCAAATAGCCGGCTCCGGCGCGGCGAACAAACGCCTCGGCCAGCAGCTGCTGCAGATCGCCGCGATGGATCGAGAATTGCGGCCAATCGTACCCGCCCGCCCGGCCCAGCCGCTCGCGATAGACCAGTTGACCAAAGCGGTTGAAGAAGCATGCTTCGGCGGTGGTGACCCCGACCCGCGCCAGCGCCGGCTCGAGATCGAGCGAGGCAAGCTCGCGGCTCGCATGCGGCAGAATATTTATCCCGACCCCGACCGGCTCGATCGTCGGCGCCGCCTCGTATATCCGGCAGGGGATGCCAGCGCGATGCATCGCCAGCCCGAGGGTCAGCCCGCCGATCCCGGCGCCGATGATGATCACATCCATGATGCGCCCCCGAAGAGGGAGACGAACGGGTCAGGCGTTGCCGCGCTGCTCGCGCCACAGGCCGAGCTTTTCGTGGACCGGCCGGTCGGAATAGCTGAACAGCACCGCTTCCTCCGCCGCCCGATGGCTGACGCTCGCCCAGCTCGGTACGACGAAGATGTCGTGCAGCTCCCACTCGAAGACCTGGTCGCCGACGCGGCTTTGCCCCGAGCCTTCGACCGCGACAAAAACCGTGCCATCGGTCGAACGATACGGCCGCGTCGAAAAGCCCTTGGGCAGCAGCTGGATAAAGGCGCCGATCGTCGGCATCGCAAGATCGCCGCTCGCCGGGTTGACATAGCGCAGCTTGTGCCCGTGGCACGGATCGGGCTCCTCGTTGCGGCTCAACACATCGAGCGATTCGCGCGAGCGGGAATAGGGATAGTTGAACACGGGCGAGGTCTTGACCGCAGGTTTCCAATCAACCGGCAGCAGATTGTTGCCAAAGCGCGCGGCGTTGTCGCCCTCGGGACGGGCGATGGCCTGGCTGCCGGTTTCGCCCGGCTCGGCAAAGCTCGCGTCGAGCAGGCGCACGATCGGGATGTCGAGGCCATCGAGCCAGACCATCGGCTGCTGCGTGTCGTTGCCGTGGTCGTGCCACGTCCAGGAAGGGGTGATCACGAAATCGCCAGGACGCATCGTTGTGCGCTCGCCGTCGACCGCGGTGTAGGCGCCGTCGCCCTCGATGATAAAGCGCAATGCCGATTGGGTGTGGCGATGCGCCGGTGCCACCTCGCCCGGCAGGATCAGCTGCAGCCCCGCGAACAGGGAATGGGTGATCGAGGTCTGGCCCTTGAGCCCTGGATTTTCGAGGATCAGAACGCGGCGCGTCGCCTCCTCGGCGCTGATCAGCGCGCCCGCCTGCATCAGATGGGGCCGGACGTCGCGGTAATGCCAGATCGCCGGCTCGCATGGGGTGACCGGCTGCGGGGTCACCAGCCCGTGCAACCGCTCCCACAGCGGCGCCAGGTTGCCCGCACCGATGCGCTCGTAAAAGGCTTCGCGCTCGGGAGTGCGGAGGGCGGCCTGCTCGATCGCCATCGCCGTTCTCCTCCCCGTCAGGCCGCCTTCTGCTCGCGCTCGCCGAGCGTGAACCCGATCTTGGCGAGATCGCCGATCAGCGCCGCCGATTGGCCCGCGT
>DATKHX010000330.1:0-5098 GCA_035510075.1 Allostellaceae bacterium | reverse complement strand
GCGCTGCGGCTGCTCGGCGGCATCTCGTTGCTCGACCGGGTAATCGCCCGGCTGCGGCCCCAGGTCGACGCGCTCGTGCTCAATGCCAACGGCGACCCTTCGCGGTTTGCCGGGCTTGACCTGCCGGTTGTGGCCGACAGCATTGCCGATTTCGTCGGGCCGCTCGCGGGCGTGCTCGCCGGGCTCGACTGGGCCGCAGCGCGGCACCCGGATTGCGCTTTTGTTGCGAGCGTCGCGACCGACGCGCCGTTCTTGCCACGCGACCTCGTCGCACGGCTCACCCGGGGCCTGGAGGAGGCGGGCGCCGATCTCGCCTGCGCCGCCTCCAACGGCCGCGAGCACCCGGTTTTTGGGCTGTGGCCGGTGCGGCTGCGCGACGAGCTGCGCCGCGCCGTCGTCGAGGATGGGGTGCGCAAGGTCGACCTGTGGACCGGGTGCTACAAGCTCGCAACGGTGCCCTTCCCGGGTCGCCCGGTCGATCCGTTCTTTAACGCGAACAGCCCGGAGGATTTGGCTGCGGCAGCGGCGCTGATTGCGTCCGGCGATGCGCATTGAGTGTGCTCGTGGGGACTTTCCGCGTGTACGGACAGCCGACCCCGATGGTCAATCGCACTCCGGCCCGGCCATCCCCGACGCCTCGGTCATCTGGCCATATGCACCTGCTTGGCCAGACGCTGTAATGAACCCAGTAAATTGCGTGAGCTATCGAGCCGGAACCCCGTTTTTGGTCCCAGGATCATTCTTAAATCTGACTTTTTAATTGTTCAAAGATCGCTGAGCATGCGACCATCGCGCCGTGGTTCCCGATCCAGATCTTCGGCTGATTGAACTGCTCGCCGGGCGACTTTGCCATGAGTTGATCGGACCCTCGGCAGCAGTCGAAAACGGGGTCGAGCTGCTCCTCGACCAGGATGTCGAACTCGCGCAGGAAGCGTTGGCGCTCGTCGCCGAAAGCGCGCGCCGTACCAGCAGCCGACTGCAATTCTATCGCTTTGCCTACGGTTTCGGCGGCGAGGGTCGGCTCGCGGGGACGCCGCCATGCGAGCTCGCGGCGAGCTATTTCGCAACGACGCGGATCACGTGCCATTACCGCGAGGACACCCGTTCGTTGCCGCTCGCCCGACAAAAGCTCGGCTGCAACCTGCTGCTGATCGGCTCGGAAGCGCTTGCCCGCGGCGGCACGCTCAGCCTTGCCGCGGTGAGTTCCGGCCTCGAGCTGGAGGTTGCGGGCGAGGCTATTCACCTCACCCCGGGACAGCTCGAGGCGCTGGCGCTGGCGACGCCAATCGAAGCGCTGACGCCCCGAACCGTGCAGGCCTACTTTACCGGTCTCCTCGCGCAAGCGCAGGGCCTGCGCCTGGTGGCGGGGACAGCGGAGCGCGGGAAGCTTCACCTGAGATCGGTGGCGCCGGCTCCTTAAGCGGCGGCGGTCCCTCGTCGCGCCTCATGGTCTTCGGGACCCAACCCTTGGACCGGGGCGATCGGCGTCTCGGGCGGGTCGCGCAGCACGTAGCCGCGTCCCCACACGGTTTCGATGTAATGTTTGCCCCCAGTCGCCTGGGCAAGCTTTTTGCGCAGCTTGCAGACAAAGACATCGATGATTTTGAGCTCGGGCTCGTCCATCCCGCCGTAGAGGTGGTTTAGAAACATCTCCTTGGTCAAGGTGGTGCCTTTTCGCAAGCTCAGCAGCTCGAGGATGCCATACTCCTTGCCGGTAAGATGCAGCGGCCGATTGTCGACCTCGACGACGCGAGCATCGAGATTGACGACGAGCTTGCCCGTCCGGATCACCGATTCCGCATGACCCTTGGAACGGCGGACGATCGCATGGATGCGTGCCACCAGTTCGCGCCGGTCGAACGGCTTGGTCAAAAAATCGTCGGCGCCGAACCCCAGCCCCTTCAGCTTGTGATCGAGCTCGGCAAGGCCCGAGAGGATCAGGATCGGGGTATGCACCCGCGCCGCGCGCAACCGCCGCAGCACTTCGTATCCGTCGATATCGGGAAGCATCAGGTCGAGCAGGATGATGTCATAGTCGTAGAGCTTGCCGATCTCCAGCCCATCCTCGCCGAGGTCGGTCGTATCGCAGATAAAGTTCTCTTTCCTCAACATCATCTTGATGCTGGCGGATGTGGCTGTGTCGTCCTCGACCAAAAGCACGCGCATAAGAGCCTCCGGGGGGTCAGGCGGCAACCGCTAGCAGCGGCGTCGTGGTTAATCATTACCGCAGGTAGTTAACAAATCCTTATCACGCTTCGATAACGCCGCATTCTCTCCTCTGAGGTTGTCCGGCGCCGCTGCCGCGGCTGCGTGATCGCCTTCATTGCTGCCTATGTAATCAGCCCCCGCCGAGCCCGCCATGATGAGAATCCCCCAGGCCTCTGCGCGATTATCTGGCGCCGCGCTTCGGGGATATCCCCGCCCGGACGCGGGCCGCACCGGCTATCGGACGAAGCTGGAAACAGGCTCACCCGTGTTAAGCAAGTTCCCGAAAGATTCCCAGGCGGTGCTGGCGACTATAGAGCGGGCCACCGGCGTTCCTCTTGAAATCGGCAGCCGATCTGCCGTTCGAGAGTTCGAGTTAAGCAAGCCTTCACTCGATCCCAGTGTGAACTGGATCACACTGGGCCAACAAATGTTAATTTTGATAGACACGTTCGGTTGCCTCTTCGCCACCGGTCATTTTGTCGGGCCGCTCGCCAAACCGGCTGTGAGCGTTTAGGTGGCGATCAAACCCCCAAGCGGGCGCCGGACGCGCGGTCTGCCGGCCGGGCGGGCACGTCTTGCCGGGATCGATGCGTAGGAACCCTGAAAACATCGCGCTGTTGGCGCGCCGTGGCTAAAGCTGGCGGTAGGTTCGGGTGCAACATTCGGTCAAGCTGCTGTTGATCGCAGCCGTCATTGTTGCAACGGCGGCCGGGGTGTGGTGGTTTGCAGCGCACGACAACCGGACCGCCAACGCCGCCGAGGAACGAGGCCAACAGGCGCAGGCGACGGCGCGATCGGCGGTACCGGTCCTCGCGGGCAGGGCGTCCGTCGAGGACTTTCCGATCGTGGTGCGCGGCATCGGCTCGGTGCAGGCGTTCAACACGGTGACGGTCAAGAGCCGGGTCGACGGCAATATCGTCAAGGTGGGTTTTGTCGAGGGGCAGTTGGTCCGTAAGGGCGAATTGCTGATGCAGATCGACCCACGGCCGTATCAGGCGCAACTCGAACAGGCCCAGGCGAACCAAGCTAAGGATCAAGCAAACCTCGCAAACGCGCGCCGCGACCTCGCCCGCTACGCCGCCCTGTTGCCGCAAAAATTGGCGACGACGCAGCAGCAATACGACACGCAAAAAGCGACCGTCGACCAATTGACCGCCGCGGTCGAGTCGGATCAGGGGCAGATCGACGCGGCGCGATTGAATGTCGCTTATTCCTCGATCACCTCGCCGATCGACGGCATCACCGGGTTGCGGCTCGTCGATATCGGCAATCTCGTGCAGGCGAGCGCTGCCACACCCCTAGTCGTCGTCACCCAGATCAAGCCGATCTATGTGACCTTCACGATCGCCGAGCGCGACCTCGACCGCATCCGCCGCGCCATGGCGAGCCACTCGCTGTCGGTGCTGGCATTCAACGGCGGTGACAACAAGCGATTGTCCCAAGGTGTGCTCAAGCTGGTCAACAACACCGTGGACCAGGCAACCGGCACGGTCACGCTCAAAGCCGAATTCGCCAACCAGGATGCGGCATTGTGGCCGGGCGAGTTCGTCAACGCCCATCTCGTGCTGAACGTCGTCAAGAACGGCGTCACGGTTCCCGCCGGGTCGGTGCAGATGGGCCCAACTGGGCCGTTCGTCTATGAGATCGCCAGCGGCTCGACTGTCAAGGTGCAGGCGGTCAGCGTCACCCAGGTCGATTCGGGCACGGCGCTAATCGGCAAGGGCCTCGCAGCGGGCGCCCGGATCGTGGTCTCAGGGCAGACCGATCTATCCCCGGACGTCAAGGTCGCGGTCAAAGAAGACGTCAAGGTCGCGGTCAAAGAAGGTGCGCCCGGGACGATGAATGCGCGCGAGCCCGAGATCGGGCCGGAAGGCGTCGGCAGCACCGGGATCACCACCGCACCGGGCGGGATCAGCGGGATCACGCCGCGGTGAACATCTCGGAACCCTTTATCCGGCGCCCGATCGCCACGGCGTTGTTGATGGCGGCGCTGCTCGTCGGCGGCGTCATCGGCTACAATCTGCTGCCGGTCGCGGCCTTGCCCAGCACCGATTTCCCGACCATCAGCGTCAGCGCCAGCCTGCCGGGCGCCAGCCCCGACATCATGGCATCTTCGGTGGCGCAGCCGCTCGAACGCGAATTCGCCGACCTGCCCGGGGTCGACCAGATCACCTCGACCAGCGTCCAGGGCAGCACCAGCATCACCCTGCAATTCGACCTGTCACGCAATATCGACGGCGCCGCCGGCGACGTTCAGGCCGCGATCAACGCCGCCAGCGGCCTCTTGCCAAAGCAGCTGCCCAATCCGCCCAGCTACAAAAAGGTCAACCCGGCGGACAAGCCGGTTTTTATCATCGGCCTGACCTCCGACGTGATGCCGCTGCAGCAGCTCGACCAATATGCCGACCTGAATATTGCGCAACGGATTTCGATGCTGTCCGGGGTCGGGCAGGTGGTGATTTTTGGCGAGCAGAAATATGCGCCGACGATCCAGCTCAACCCGTCCGCATTGGCGGCGCGCGGGCTCGGACCCGCCGATGTCGCAAGCGCGATCAGCGGCAACACGGTCGAGCAGCCGGTCGGCGCCCTGCAAGGGTCCGAGCAGACCTACCAGATCGGCGCCAACAGCCAGCTCTTGCAGGTGACCGGGCTCAGCAAGGTCATCGTCGCCTATCGCAACGGCGCCCCGGTTCGCGTCAGCGACATCGGGCGGGTCGTAGACGGCACCGACGTTCCGCTGCAGCTTGATTGGGTCAACAACCACATCGGCGAGATGATCGGGGTGTGGCGCCAGCCGGGATCGAACACCCTCGAGCTCGTCGATCATATCAAGGCGATGCTGCCGCAATTGCGTGCCGGCATCCCGCCTTCGGTCAAGCTTTCCGTCATC
>DATKHX010000329.1:0-6572 GCA_035510075.1 Allostellaceae bacterium | reverse complement strand
CAGATCGCGCGCGACAGCGATTGCCGCTTCCGCCTCGCCCCGGCGGCGAATTGACGGACGATCGACGGCATTAGATCAGCAAATCCGGTTACGTCGAACCATTCCCATCCTCGCCCCTCGCGATCCCCGGATCAAGTCCGGGGAGGGGTCCAGGGACAGCGGCACGTCGCTTGACCTGGATTCCGGCTTTCGCGGGAATGACGAATAATTGTAATCGGATAATGGCGGTGTCGAACGAGCGGCACCCTCCGCCGCCGACGCTTCTTCGCCGAGGACGGGCGGGGTCAGGTCGATTAGGCCGGCGGCGCGCAGCTCGTCGATCGCCGGCAGGTCGCCCAGGGTGTCGAGCCCGAAATGGGCCAGAAAGCCCTTGGTCGTCACCCATAAGAGCGGCCGGCCCGGGGTCATCCGGCGGCCTTTGGGGCGCACCCAGCCAGCCTCCATCAAGGTGTCGAGCGTGCCCTTGCCGAGGGCGACGCCGCGGACCTCCTCGATCTCGGCGCGGGTGACCGGCTGGTGATAGGCGATGACCGCCAAGGTCTCGACCGCAGCGCGCGACAATTTGCGGGCGACCGGCCGTTCGATCCGCAAATGCGGCGCAAGGTCGGGTGCCGTGCGAAACGCCCAACCGCCCGCCAGCGGCACGAGGTTGACGCCGCGGCCGTCGTAATGCTCGGCAAGCTCGCGCAATAATGCGGGAGCGTCGGCATCGTCGCCGAGGCGGTGCGCCAGGGCCGCTTCCGACAACGGCTCGCCGGCAGCGAACAGCAACGCCTCGACCAGCCGCAATTGCTGCCCCCGGTCGTTCACCCGGCAGCGCTCTCCGTTGCCCGGCGCAATGCCGCGCGGCTGCGCAGCCAGATCGGGCCGAAGGCGCGGTCCTGGCGCAATTCGATGCGGCCGTCGCGAGCGAGCTCGAGGGCGGCGGCAAAGGTCGACGCCAGCGCCGAGCGCCGCACCAGATCGCCGCGCGGCTCGTCCGGCAGAAAGCGCACCAGTGCGCGCCATTCCGGTATACGGCCGAGAAAACCCGCGAACCTGACCAGCGCCTCCTCCATCGAATAAAACGCCGAAGCCTCGATCGCCAGCACTGCGTTGGTGGTGCGCCGGCGGCCGTCGCCATAGGCGCGCAGCAGTTCGTAAAGATCGAGCCGCCAGACCGGGATCGGCACCGTCGCCAGCCCCTCCGGCGCGCCGCGCAGAAAAAAATCCTGACCGAACCGCGGCCGCGTCATCAGCGCCCGGCCGGCGGTCTGCATCGCCTCCAGCAGCTTCAACCGGTGCCCGAGTGCGGCGGCGATTTCCTCGGCCGCCGGCTCGTCGTCGTCGCTGGGCTGCGGCAACAGCAGGCGCGATTTCAGAAAAGCGAGCCACGCCGCCATGACCAGATAATCGGCGGCGATCTCGAGCTTCAGCTGTCGTTGTGCCGCGATAAAGCCGAGATATTGGTCGGCGAGCGCCAGGATCGAGATTTTTGCCAGATCGACCTTCTGCTCGCGCGCCAAGGACAGCAACAGGTCGATCGGCCCTTCGTAGCCGTCGAGATCGAGGACCAATTGCTCGGGCGGAGCGGGTCCCTCACCCGCCTTAATATGCTCGGCACCCTCGCTCGCAGTGCGGGAGAGGGGGGACCCGGCCCACGTGGCTGAGTGGGTGCGGGCAGCGGCTGGTCCTTCGCTCATCCGGCCTGCCCGGTGATCCTCAGAACGAACTCGATCAGCGCCTGCATCGGCACCCCGATCACATAGGCGAGGACATTGAGGTCGACGCCGATCTGGCCCCCGATCCAGGGCAGCACAAAGAGCAGCAGCAACAGGATTGGCATGCCGTAGGGCTCGAGCCGGGCAAGCGGATAGGCGAGTGGCCGCGGCAACAGGCCGACCGCGACCCGGCCGCCGTCCAAGGGCGGCAGCGGCAACATGTTGAAGACGCACAATGCTGCGTTGATTTCCAGCGAGTGCACGAGGTTCGCGGCAATCCACTCGGCCGGGCTCGGCGGCAGAAAGACGACGCCGTAAAACAACAGCGACGAGGCGATCGCCAACAGCACATTGGTGCCCGGCCCGGCCAACGCCACCCACACCATGTCGTGGCGCGGGTCGTGCAGGCGGTTGAAATTGACCGGCACCGGCTTCGCATAGCCGAACAAGAAGCGGCCGCCCGATCCCAGCAACAGCAACGCCGGCAAGATGACGGTGCCAAACGGGTCGATGTGATTGAACGGGTTGAGGGTGAGGCGGCGCGCGCGAAGCGCGGTGTCGTCGCCAAAGCGAAGCGCGACAAACCCGTGCGCCGCCTCGTGAAAGGTCACGGCGATGACGACCGGCAACACCCAGGTGCTGGCCTGGTAGATCGTCGCGGCGATGGAGGCGCCGTTCATGCCGCCGCCAACAGCGCGTCGAAGCGGCGCTCCGCCCCCTCGCGATCGAATTCGCCCGACGGGCGGCGCAACCCCTCGCCGCGGATGAGCCGCGCGGCCGCCTGGCGGGTCATCGGCGGCGCCGCAGCCACGACCTCCTCCATTTCGGCGCGGTCGCCATTGCAATGCAGGGCGAGATCGCAACCGGCGGCCAGCGCCCGCTGCACCCGCTCGCGGAGACCGCCTCCTAGCGCGCGCATCGACAAATCGTCCGAGATCAGCACCCCCTCGAAGCCGATCTCGCCGCGAATGATCCCGCCGATCACGGTCGGGGAAAACGTCGCCGGGGCAGCCGCGTCGATCGCGCGATAGACGATATGCGCGGTCATCGCCCACGGCATCGCCGCCAGTGCGCGGAATGGCGCGAAATCGCTGCGCGACAGCTCGTCATGGCCGGTCACGACCATCGGACAGGCGTAATGGCTGTCGACGCGAGCGCGGCCATGGCCCGGAATGTGCTTGAGGATCGGCAGCACGCCGCCTTCGAGCAGCCCGTCGCACACGGCGCGGGCGAGGCGGGCGACGCGATCGGGATCGCCGCCATAGGCGCGGTCGCCGATCACGGGGTCGGCGCAGGCGACCGGAAGGTCGAGCACCGGCAGGCAGTCCAGGCTGACGCCGAGCGGCACGAGGTCATCGGCAATCAGGCGGGCGCCGAGCCGGGCCGCCTCCAGGGCCTGCCGGTCGGGCAATGCCGCGATCCGCCCCGCCGACGGGTAGGCGCGCCAATGCGGCGGCCGCAGCCGTGCGACCCGACCGCCCTCCTGGTCGATAAGCACCGGGGCATCGGCGCGGCCGACGCTGGCGCGCAAGGCCTGGACCAACCGGCGGACCTGATTGGGCGAGCCGCAATTGCGGCGGAACAGGATGAAGCCCGCCGGATCGGTTTCGGCAAAGAAGTGCCGCTCGTCGGCGAGCAGTTCTTGCCCGCGACAGCCGAGAACGACTGCGCGCGGCTTGCTTCGCGGTGAGACATTTACCGGGGCCATCTTATTTTCTGCAAGAGTGCTCTCCGCTCGAGGCCGCCCGGGATCACTCCGGCATTCCGACGACCGCTCGGCGGACTTGTTGAAGATGGATCGCCGGGGCTTACCCGGCAATGACCGCGATCAGACCAAAGGGGTCGTGCGCGGCGCCGCAGATGGGCTCAGCGGACTATGATGCAAGCGAGACGACGCTGCCGCAGCCCGCCGCAGATCCGGTCGGCGGTCGACGGGTCGGCGACCGGGCCGGCCTGGATCCGATAATAGACGCCTTTGTCGCCGAGATCGGCACGGATCGCGACCGCCGACAGCTTGCCCAGGAGGTCGGCGTTCTGGCGCTTGAGCCGCTCCCAATTCGCGCGCGCCTCGGTCTCGCTGCGCACTGCGCCGAGCTGGAGCCGCAGCGTGCCTGCTTTCGTCGCCGCGGCTCGCGCCCCTAGGACCGCCGGGTTTGAGACCGGGATCGGGGCTAATTCTCTGGCCGCCGCGGCTGCGGCCGGCGACAGCGGCGGCTGCGCGGAAGCGGATGGGGCCGGAAGCATTGTCGCCGCGGGACCCGGTGGTCCTGTTTCGTCAGACGCCGCCGGGGACGCGGCCGGCGGCGCCATGGCCGCGGGTTGCACTTGCGGTCGGGAGGGTGGGGGTGACGGAGGCGGCGGTGCGGGGCGGGCCATCGGCTGCTCCGGCGGCGGCAGCAAGTGTTCCACTTGCGGGTGCTGCTGGCCGTAGATCAGCATGTCACGATCGGGGATCTGCATGCCGCCCGGGTTTTCCGGCTTGACCTTCATCGGCCTCGTGTCGGCGCGGATCAGCGGGATGTCGCCGCCGCCCGAGAGGCCGGCGTGGCGAACTCCCTCGACATAGGCAAACCACAATCCTCCGGCGAAAACACCCATCACGATCAGCGCCCCGGCGACGCGCAACAGCCGGCGCGGCCGCGGCGCGTATTCCTCCTCGCGTTGGTCGGCGTAGAGCTCGGTTCGTTCCTCGGGGTCGATCTGCCCGAGATTGTAGGCCATGGTCACATCTCCTCGACCGGCTCCACGCCGATCACCGCGAGGCCGGAGGCGATGACAATTGCGACGCCGCGAACGAGGGCGAGCCGTGCGCGGGTCAGCGCCGGGTCCGAGGCGAGGATAAACCGTAATGTGGCCTCGTCACGACCTTTATTCCACAACATGTGGAACTGGGCCGCGACTTCCTGCAAGTAGAACGCGATACGGTGCGGCTCATGCGCCTCGGCGGCGCTCTCGACGAGCCGCGGCCATTGCGCCAGCTGGCGAATCAGCGTCAGCTCCGCCGGGTCGATGAGCCCGTCGAGCGCAGCTTCAACCAGCGCCGCGTCCGACAGATCGTCGCCCGGGAACGCCTCCGCGGCATGGCGCATGACCGAGGCAGCGCGGGCATGGGCGTATTGCACGTAGAAGACTGGGTTGTCTTTCGACTGCTCGGTTACCTTGGCAAAGTCGAAATCGAGCGCCTGGTCGTTGCGCCGGATCAGCATCATGAAGCGAAAAACATCCTTGCCGACCTCGTCGACAACCTCGCGCAGGGTGACGAAGGTGCCGGCGCGCTTCGACATGCGCACCGGGGCGCCGCGGTCGAACAAATTGACCAGCTGGCAGATCTTGACGTCGAGCACCGCGGCGCCGTCGGTCACCGCGCGGACGGCCGCCTGCATGCGCTTGACATAACCGCCGTGGTCGGCGCCCCACACATCGATCAGATTGGCGAAGCCGCGGCGGAATTTATCGCGGTGATAGGCGATGTCGGCGGCGAAATAGGTCCACGAGCCGTCCGATTTTTTGAGCGGCCGGTCCACGTCGTCGCCGAATCGGGTGGCGCGGAACAGGGTCTGCGGCCGGGGCTCCCAATCATCGGGGGTTTTGCCCTTGGGCGGCTCCAAGACCCCGGTATAGATCAGGCCGCGCTGGTCGAGGGCCGTGAGACACTCGTCGATCGCACCCGCCTCGACCAACCCGCGCTCCGAGGCGAACAGGTCGTGCCGCACGCCGAGCAAGGCGAGATCGTTGCGGATCAGCGCCATCATCTCTTCGGCGGCGAAATCGCGCACCGGCCCGAGCCACTCGCTTTCCGACCGGCCGAGCCATTTCTCGCCGTCGCGCTCGGCCAACGCCCGCCCGGTCTCGATCAGGTAGTCGCCGGGGTAAAGCCCCTCAGGGACGGCCCCGATCTCCTCGCCCAGCGCCTCGCGATAGCGCAGATGGAGAGAGCGGGCGAGGATGTCGACCTGGGCGCCGGCATCGTTGATGTAATACTCACGATCGACGGCAAACCCGGCCTTGGCCAGCAGCGCGGCGAGCGCATCGCCGACGACCGCGCCCCGGCCGTGGCCGACATGCATCGGCCCGGTCGGGTTGGCCGAGACATATTCGACATTGACCCGCTCGCCCGCGCCCATCGTGGAATCGCCGAACGCGGTCCCGGCCCGCAGGATCGCGCGCAGCTGCGCCTGCCAGACCTCCGGCGCCAGCCGGATGTTGATGAAACCTGGTTTTGTCGCGGTTACGGTGTACTGGAGAGCCTCCCGGCCTAACAGCTTCTCCCTGACCACGAGGGCTTGCACCTGAGGCCCAGGCGGCCCTTCGAGTGCTGCTTCGATGCGCTCGGCCAACGCCATCGGGTTTTCTTTGACTGCACCCGCCAGCACCATCGCGGCATTGGTCGCGAGATCGCCATGCGCCGGGTCGCGCGGCGGCTCGACCGCGACCCGCGCCAGATCGAGCCCCGGCGGCAGCGCCCGTTGCCCGGCGAGATCGTCGATCGCGGCCACCACCAGCTCGCGCACATCGTGGAAAATGTTGGTCATATTCTTTCTAACTCACTGGCCCTGCGCCACTCTGGCCGGGCTCGACTGGGCATCCACCGCTTTACCCGTTCTGCGGGCCCGGTTTCCAAGACGTGGATGCCCGGATCAAGTGCGGGCAAGGGCAAATCGCAAATAGTCAAGGCAACTTACCGCTGCAGGTATGTCTTAGGGTCGTATGAGTAGTTAGTGACATCGCGGGTAATCCGCCAGCGGCTAGTGGTGTGACGCGATCACTTGGTGCCCACGATTGACTTTTTCGATGATGCGATCGGGGTCGGCGGTCCAGACGAAGGGTCTGGGTCTGCGGTTGTGCTCGCCGAGATAGCGATTGATCGCCGCC
>DATKHX010000328.1:0-13615 GCA_035510075.1 Allostellaceae bacterium | reverse complement strand
GCCCTCGATGTTCGTCGCCGGCAAAAGCGATTGGGGCACCTATCAGCGCCCCGGCAATTTCGAGCGCATGCAGGGCGCCGCCTGCACCCACATGCTCGGCTGTCATCTGATCGACGGCGCCGGCCATTGGGTGCAGCAGGAGCAGCCCGAGCAGGTCAGCAAATTGCTCCTGGAGTTTCTGCGCTGGCGGGGTTAGCAGCTACACCGGCTCTACGCTCAAATATGTTTTCGTCACCCCCGCAAAAGCGGGGGTCCAGTGGCAGCATCTCGTCGCTCGCCCCTGTTCACACCGGGGCAGCCTCTGGATTCCCGCTTTGGCGGGAATGACGGATAAGTCTTATCGATACCCGCTTTCGACCAGCTGTCGTTGTCACGAACGTTGTTCACGGGATCAAGCATGTGCCCCGCCTGGGGTGAGCGTGACCGCGGCGTTGGTCCGCCGCAAGGACGCGGCGCGCCGGCGGTTGCCGGTCGCCTTCGGCGATCCTTGACGAGTCTACTCGATCGCAGCCGCGCTAATAATTCGAGATCTCGATCAGATTCTGGTCGGGGTCGCGGATGTACACCGATTGGATCGTGCCGACCGCACCGGCGCGCGGGCCAGGCCCGGCGACGGTGGCGACGCCGCATTCGGCGAGATGAGCCATGACCTCGGCGAGCGGCACCGTGGTGATGAAGCACAGATCGCCCGAACCCGGTGTCGGCTGGTCGGCGACGAGACCGGGGATATGGTCGGCCGGATGCAGATTGATCTTCTGCTGGCCGAATCTGAGCGCGGTGCGCCCCTCGCCGAAATGCACGACCTCCATCCCTAAGACGCGGGTGTAGAACGCGCAGGTGCGGTCGACATCGGCGACGGTCAGCACGAGGTGATCGAGGCGGTCGATGTGCATGCGATCGATTCCTTTCTCGGGTCGCGGCAAGCGGGCATGATCATAGCCCAAGATCGGCCGAACGGCGGAGCCCGCAGGAGGAAGCGCAATGAATCGTCTCGACGGCAAGGTAGCGTTTATTTCGGGTGCGGCGCGGGGGATCGGTGCTGCGACCGCTGGACTGATGGCCGAGGCCGGCGCCAAAGTCGTGATCGGCGATATGCTCGACGAGCGTGGGCGGGAGACCGCGGCGGGCTGCGACGGCCTTTACGTGCATCTCGATGTGAGCCGCGAGGAGGATTGGTCGGCGGCGGTCGCGGCCGCGGTCGACCGCTTCGGCGGGCTCGACATTCTCGTCAACAATGCCGGGGTCTTTCTCGGCAAGGGGATCGAGGAAGCGAGCCTTGACGACTGGCATCGGCTCGCCGCGGTCAATTTGACCGGCGTTTTTCTCGGCACCAAGCACGCGTTGCCGGCGCTGCGCGAGCGGGCGCGGCAGAGCGCTCACGGCAGCGCCATCGTCAATCTCGCCTCGGTCGCGGGTTTGGTCGGCTCGCAGCTCGACCCGCTCTATTCGATGACCAAAGGCGGGGTGACGTTGTTCACCAAATCGGCGGCGCTCGAATTTGCCCGCAAAGGCTACCGGGTGCGGGTGAACTCGATCCATCCGGGACTGATCGAGACCGATATGGGCCAGCAGACCTTTGTCAGCCGGGCGCGCAATCTCGGCACCAACGACGTCGATGCCGCACGCCAGGCGGCGTTCGAGCGCCATCCGATCGGGCGGCTCGGCCAGCCTGAAGACATCGCCAAAGGCATCGTCTTTCTGGCGTCGGACGATTCAGGGTTTATGACGGGTTCGGCCTTGGTGGTCGACGGCGGGTCGACCGCGCAATAGGACCGAGAGGCGGCTCAGAGCGGCGCGTCATCGGCGACTGCGGCGCCGAGGACATGGCCGTCGTCGGCCTCGACGAGGACGGCGAGCCGATCGGCATGCCAACCGATCGGCGCTTCGATCGTACCCCCCTTGCCGTCGAACCGGCCGACCTCGGCGATGCCGCGCACGACGTCGACATGGGCCAAGGTGCGGCCGTCGTTCTCGCCGCCGCTGACCGCGTCGACATGCCGGCGGTCAAAGCCGATCAACACGACCGAACCCGCTGCCGCGCCGCCGGTAGCACCGATCGCGATCCGCACCCGGCTGTGATCGAGAGCCAATGTCACCGGCACCGCCATCGGCATGCCGCGGGCCGAGTTTAGCGCCTGCTCTACTTCGCTCCGGTCGGAGCCGACCGCCTGCCAGCGGCCGTCGACGACGAGCTGCGGTGTATAGACATTGCCGAGCCCGAGGAGCTCGGCGTAATGCCGTTGCCGCCCGGTGGCGGCGGCGCTCGAAAACGGGTCCTTCCAGCCGAGCCGGTCCCAATAATCGACATGAAACGATAATGCCAAAACCTCGGGCCGCGTTGCCAATCGAGCGAGCAGCGCGTCGGCCGGCGGGCAGGACGAGCAGCCCTCCGAGGTGAACAGCTCGACCACCACCGGCCGCCCCGCCGCGAAAGCCGGGGTGATTGCGAGAACGACGCAGAGCGCCGCGAAAACAGCGGGGGGTTTGATCATGGCGCGAGCTTACCGCATCGGAGCAGCGCCGGGGTTCAACAGCGCGTGAGCGAGCGAGTTCGCCCCCGTCGCTGCTTTGGCGTGCTCGAGACGCCACCATGCTTCGAGGATAGAGGTGACGGACCAGGCTTGCGCCGGGCAGCCGCGCGGCGTGTGCGGCGGGTCGCCGTCGAAAATCTCGCTGACCTGGCCGAGCCCGGCGTCGCACAGATGATCGCCGATGGGTCGCAAAAAGCGCTGCGCCGCCGCGGCGTCGCCATAGACCCGGTAATATGCCGAGGCCCAGGGCCCGAGCAGCCACGCCCACACCGTCCCCTGATGATAGGCGCCATCGCGTTCGGCGACGGTGCCGCGACAGGCGCCGCGGTAGCCGGGCTCTTGCGGCGCCAGCGACCGCAGCCCGTAGGAGGTGACGAGCGCCCTGCCGCAATGCTCGACGACGGCGCGCTGCATCGCCGGGTCGAGCGGGCTCGCCGGCAGGCTGACGGCAAATATCTGGTTCGGCCGCAGGCTCGGGTCGGGGCCGTGCGGGCCGTCGAGGACGTCGTAGAGACCGTTGCCATCCGGCTGAGCGAAACGCCCGAAGCCCTGCCGCGCCTCGGCCGCCGCCAGCCGGTAAGAAGCTGACGGCGCGCCGATGCGCTCGGCCATCCCGGCGATCGCCACCAGCGCGTTGTACCACAGCGCGTTGATCTCGACCGGCTTGCCGATCCGCGGCGTCACCACCCAATCGTCGACCCGCGCATCCATCCAGGTCAGCTGGATGCCGGGTTGCCCGGCGTGCAGCAGGCCGTCCGCCGGATCGACGGCGATGCCGTAGCGCGTGCCTTTGAGGTGCCAGCCGATGATGTCGGCCAGCACCGGAAAGGTGCGGCGCAAGGCGGCTTCGTCGCCGGTCGCCTCGACATAGGCGCGCCACGCCTCGACGAACCACAGGCTGGCGTCGGCCGTGTTGTACTCGGGCACGGCGCCGGCGCCGGGGAAGACGTTCGGCAGCATGCCGCGGTCGACAAATTGGGCGAAAGTTTCGAGGATCAACCGGGCGGCCTCGAAGCGGCCGGTCGCCAGGCACAGCCCCGGCAGCGATATCATCGTGTCGCGGCCCCAATCGCCAAACCACGGATAGCCGGCGATGACCGACCGCCCCTCGGGGAGGTCCGGCAATGGCCTGGCGATGACGAAGGCATCGGTCGCCAGCACCAGCCGCATGACCCAGCCGGATGCTGCCGCAAACACGGGGTCGGCGGCGGCCGCACGGTCCAGCACCGCGCGGTCATGGGCGCGGCGGCGCTCCAATGCCGCGCCGAGGTCGGGCGAGGTCTGCGGCGCGAGCCCCGCGGCGAACCCGGCCCATCCCCCTGACGCCAAAGGCAGGGCGAGATCGCCGACATGGAGATGCGAGTCTCGCGCGCCGAGGCCGCGCTCACACTCGACCGGCAGGTCGAAATCGCGATACCAGTCCTGGCGTGGCGCAATTGAACCGCCGCCGGTCGCCGCGATTTGGAGCTCGAAGCGGTTCGGCGCGGTCATCGTCAGCCGCGAACCTTCGACAGTGATCTGCGGCGAAAAACCCGGCGGCCAAGTATCGCCGTGATGGTCGCGGCCGTTGGCGAGCAGCGCGACCGAAATATGCGCTGCCGCTCCGTCCGCTTCGCCGTCGAGCCGCCAGGCGACATAGACGGTGCCGGCGCCGGGCTCCAGCCAGACCCGCTCTTCGACGATGCGGTCGCCGAGGGCGAAGCGCCAGACCGGAATCGTGCCGTCGAGCTCAAAGCTTTCGAGCGCCAGATGGCCCGCGGGCTCCACCGCACCGCCGGCCCAGCGGTTGGCGAACAGCGGTTGCGAGACGCCCTCTGCGACCAACCGTGCATCGGCCTTGGCGAGCACCAGCACGCGGCCGAGCGGCGGATCGACGGGCGCGACCAACAGCGCATGATAGCGTCGCGTCAGGCTCTGCGCGATCGTGCCGCCGGCATATCCGCCGCGCCCGTCGGCGAGCCACCATTCGCGCCGCTCGGCGGCCGCCAGATCGCCGCAAACGGCGCGGCCGAAGCGGATCGGCGCCAGTCGGGAGAGCGGGTCCGCCACGATCGGGAACCCGCGTCAGCGCGCGCCCACGGGCTCGGGCAGAGCGGCTTCGACCGGCGCGGGCGGGGCTTCGGTATCGGCGGTTCGGGCGGTCGGATAGGTGCGCAGCAATAAGGCGACCAATGCCGTCCAGCCGGTTTGATGCGCTGCACCCAGGCCCTTGCCGGTATCGCCGTCGAAGAATTCGTAAAACAGCAGATTGTCGCGAAAATCCGGATTTTCCTGCTCGATCGCCGAGTGGCCCAAGGCCGGCCGGCGCCCGGCCTCGTCGCGTAGGAACAGCCGGCACAGGCGCCGCGCGAGCTCGGCCGCGACCTCGCCCAGATGCAGCAGATTTCCCGAGCCGACCGGGCATTCGACTTTGAAATCGTCGCCGTAATAGCTGTGAAACCGTTGCAGCGACTCGATCACCAGAAAGTTGACCGGGAACCAGATCGGGCCGCGCCAGTTGGAATTGCCGCCAAACACCGTGGTTGCGGCATCGCCCGGCACATAATGAACGCTTATTTGGTGCCCGGCATGCTCGAACACATAGGGGTTGTCCTCGTGATATTTGGACAGCGAGCGCACGCCGTAATCGGACAGGAATTCGGTCTCGTCGAGCATGCGGTTCAACAGCCGCTTCATGCGATGGCCGCGCAACAGCGACAGCAGATGCAATTCGCCGGCATTCGGGTCGCGCCAACGCGAGACCAATTTCGCCAGTTTCGGGCGATGCTCAAGGAACCAATGCGCCCGGGCGCTGAACTCCGGCAGCCGGGCAAAGACCGAGCTGTCGAGGATCTCGACCGCAAACAGTGGGATCAGGCCGACCATCGAGCGCAGCCGCAACGGGATCCGCTCGCCGTCGGGCAGGTGCAGGACATCGTAATAAAACTCGTCCGTCTCGTCCCACAACCCGATGCCGCCGCCGCCGATATTGGTCATGGCCTCGGCAATATAAAGAAAGTGCTCGAAAAACTTGGAGGCGATGTCCTCGTAGACGCGATCCTCGAGCGCCAGCTCGAGCGCGATGCGCATCAGATTTAGCGTGTACATCGCCATCCAGGCGGTGCCGTCCGACTGGTTGATCGAGCCGCCGGTCGGCAACGGCGCGCTGCGGTCGAAAATCCCGATATTGTCGAGACCGAGAAATCCGCCTTGGAAGATATTGTGGCCCTCGGCGTCCTTGCGGTTCACCCACCAGGTGAAATTAAGCATCAGCCGGAGGAACACCCGTTCGAGAAAAGGGCGGTCGCCTCGGCCGCCATGCTGTTCGCGGTCGATCTCGTAGAGGCGCCACGCGGCCCAGGCATGCACCGGCGGGTTGACATCGCCGAACGCCCATTCGTAGGCGGGCAGCTGGCCGTTGGGGTGCATATACCAGTCGCGCGTCAGCAGCAGCAGTTGGCTTTTGGCATATGCCGGGTCGATGCGAGCCAGGATCACGGCGTGAAAAGCGAGGTCCCAGGCGGCATACCATGGGTATTCCCATTTGTCCGGGACCGAGACGATGTCGGCGTTGTTCAGGTGGCGCCAGTCGCTGTTGCGCCCATTTCTGCGCAGTTCGGGCGGCGACGGCTGCAACGGGTCGCCGTCGAGCCATTGCGGAATATCATAGTGATAGAATTGTTTCGTCCACAGCATGCCGGCGATTGCTTGGCGGGAGACCCGCCGCGTATCGGCATCATCCATGTCGCGCTGCAAGGCGGCGTAGAATTCGTCGGCCTCGACGCGGCGGCGCTCGAAGACCCCATCGAAATCGTCGAACTCCGCTGCCGAATGGTCGCGCACCAGCCGCAGCCGCACCCGCGCCTTCCCGCCGGCCGGCAAACTCAGGCGATAATGGGCAGCGGCCTTGGTGCCGAGCAGCGCCGGGTTGACCGCATCGCGGTTGCCATTGACGACATAGTCGTTGATGCCGTCCTTGAAATATTGCCCCGAGACCTCCATCCCCCACAGCCGCCGCACGTTGGTCTCGTTGTCGCAAAAGAGGAATTCGGGGCGGCCGTCGCAGACGAGGCGCATCGGCGGCAGACCGGGGTGATCGACCGAAATCGCGTTGCCGCCGCGCGCCAGCAGCCGCGGCCGCATCGAATCCGCTTTCCACGACCAGATGTTGCGGGCCCATAGTTGCGGCAGCACCTGCAGTGAGGCCGGCTCGGCGGCGCGGTTGTGGACCGTGACCAGCATCAAAATGTCTTCGGGATCGGCTTTTGCATATTCGATCTCGACATCGAAATATCGGTTGCCGGCAAATACCCCGGTGTCGATTAGCTTGAATTCGGGAAAGTCTTTGCCGCGGCGCCGGTTTTCCTCGACCAGTTGCGAATAGGGGAAAGCGGCCTGCGGGTATTTGTAAAGCATCCGCATGTAGGAGTGGGTCGGGGTGCCGTCGAGATAGTAATAAAGCTCCTTCACGTCCTCGCCGTGATTGCCCTCGCTGTTGGTGAGCCCGAACAGCCGCTCCTTGAGGATCGGATCCTTGCCGTTCCACAGCGCGAGGCCGAGGCACAGCAGCAGCTCGTCGTCGCCAAAACCGCCGATGCCGTCCTCGCCCCAGCGATAGGCGCGGCTGCGCGCATGGTCGTGCGGCACATAATCCCAAGCCGTGCCGTAGGGGCTGTAATCCTCGCGCACGGTGCCCCATTGGCGGTCGCTCAGATAAGTCCCCCACCGGCGCCACGGCATATCCTTGCCGATCGAGGCGAGCCGCGCCGCCTCGGCCGTCCCCGCCGCCGATCGGGATTGTCCGTTGGTCGCCGCCATCGCCTTCCTTCCTCCCAAGAAGGCTCAAGCTATACGTCCGGCGCGCCGCGGCCAAAGCCCTTTTGCCGGGACGCGGCAGACGCCGCCGCCGGCTACTGCATGAACCAGCCGTGGCTGACGACGAGCGACTGGCCGGTCAGCGCGTTGGTCTCGAAGCCGGCGAGAAACAGCACCGCCTCGGCGACATCCCCGGCGGTCGTGAACTCGCCGTCGACCGTGTCCTTCAGCATGACGTGCTTGATCACGTCTTCCTCGCTGATGCCGAGCGCCTTTGCCTGCTCGGGGATCTGCTTGTCGACGAGCGGCGTGCGGACAAAGCCGGGGCAGACGACGTTCGCGCGCACATTGTGTTCCGCACCTTCCTTGGCCACGACCTTGCAGAGGCCGATCAGCCCGTGCTTGGCCGTGACATAGGGCGCTTTCAGCACCGAAGCCTCTTTCGAATGCACCGAGCCCATATATACGATGCTGCCGGATTTCGCCTGGTACATGTGCTTGAGGCACGCCTTTGTCGTCAAAAAGGCGCCATCGAGATGGATCGCCAGCAGCCGCTTCCAATCCGCGAACGGGAAGTCGACGACCGGCTTGACGACCTGAATACCGGCGTTGCTGACGAGCACGTCGATCCGGCGGTATTTCGCGATCGTGTCGGCCACACCCTTTTCGACCGCGGCTTCGTCGGCGACATCCATCGCGACGGGAAAGGCGTCGGCGCCGCTGGCTCTGATCTCCTGCGCCGTCGCGCCGGCGGCATCGAGATTGAGGTCGGCGATCACCGGGACGCCGCCCTGGGCGGCAAAGCGCAGCGCGATTTCCTTGCCGATGCCGCTGGCCGCACCGGTGATGATGCCGATCTTTCCATCGAAACGGGACATTCCGGGCGTCCTTCGAAAATGGTTCAGGCGGCTTTCAGATAGTCGAAGACGACCTCGCCGAGACCCAGCGTCAGATCGGTCACGTAGTGGCTCGCGCCGACCACCTCGCGCACCGGCAGCCGCGCCACGTCGCACATCGCATGTTCGAACAGCTGGATCGCTGCCGGGCCCGACCAGGCGCCTTTGACCGTCACGTCCTCGAGGTAATAGCGCACCAACTCGCAGATCCTCGGCGTGCAGTCGACATGCGGGATGATCTTGATCATAAAGCTCGGCCGTGCGAGCGCTTTTAGGAGCGGTGCCGGGTCTATCTCGCGGTGCTTGTAGCCCATGGTGGCGCAGACGCACAGCACCGAGCCGTAATGGAGGGTGCAGACCACGGTCTCGCTCTCATGCGAGATCTTCGGGCTGCCTAGCTTTTTGGGAAAACCCCAGATCTCGCGCCCGCCGGCGATCGGCGCGTTGTCGTCGAGGTACATCGCGTGCAGATAGCCGCCTTCCTGCACCGTGCCGTCTTTGGTGCGGAACCGCACCGGGATCACCTGACCGGTTTCGGTATAATCGCCAAAGCCGGTCGAATCGGGCATTCGGATGAATTCATAGGCGACCGTGTCGCCGGCCACCTCCAACGGCTCCGGCACCACTTGGCGCAGCGTGTCGATATCAGTGCGGTAGGTGATCACGACAAACTCACGATTGTAAAATTTGTACGGGCCCTTCGGATAAGCGGGGTCGTTGAGCGGCATGGCAAAGGCCCTGTCGCGAACCTCGGCGAGCTTCATCGGTCGGATCTCCTCGATGCCAGTTTCTAGTCGCGCCCGTCGACCGCGAGATCGAAGGTGAAGACGCCGTCGAGGCCCTTCGGGCGCTGCAGAACTTCCGGGTGACGCAGCGTGCGAACCGCGTCGTTGTATCCGGAAGCCCAGTGTTCGTTCATCGTTCCGCGCGAGAACTCGTAATCCTTGGAAGTGCCCTCGTAGTTTCTGGCGTGGTAGATCAGCTGAATGAGGTTATAGACCTTTTCGTCGGCCTGCGCGGCGAGCAGCTCGGCCTCCGCCGTCTGCAGCAAGTCGGGCGGGATCTGGCGCAGCAGCTTGGCGGTGGCGCGGCGCAGCAGTTGCTGCTGTTTAAACTGATCGGTGGCGGCCCGGGTTCGGCTCGAGTAGCGGATCTCTTTCTGGCGCAGATCGGTTTCGATCAGGTCGTGCGGCAGCTCGCCCCGCGCATTCCACAAGTCGATCTGGAAGGCGAGCGTGTCCAGACGCGGCCCGTTGTCCAACACCCATTGCAGCGGCGTATTGGATACCAGGCCGCCGTCCCAATAGTGCTCGCCATCGATCACCGTCGACGGGAAGCCGGGCGGCAATGAACCGCTGGCCATCACGTGCTCCGGGACTATCCGATGCGTCGTATTGTCGAAATATACGAAGTTGCCGCTGCGCACGTTGACGGCACCGACGCTGAACCGCATTTCGCCATCGTTGATGCGATCGAAATCGGCGAGGCGTTCGAGCGTCGCCCTCAGCGGCGCCGTCTCGTAATAGCTCAGCGCGCCGCGCGATCCAGGCATTTGCAGGTAGGGCGGCGGCACCCGGGGGGTGAAAAAGCCCGGGGCTCCACCGATCACGGTGCCGAAGGCAAGCACCTGGTTGACGATGCGGTGGACCCTCTCGTCTCTGATGTCGAGACCGGGAAGGTAGGATGCCCCGCCCGGCGGCGCGCTGACGATTTCCCAGAATGCGCGCAATTTCTCGACCCGCTTCTCCGGCGCATTGCCGGCGATCAGGGCCGAGTTGATCGCGCCGATCGAAATCCCGGCAACCCAATCGGGGTGGAGGTTCGCCTCGGCCAATGCCTGATAGACGCCGCCCTGATAAGCGCCGAGCGCGCCGCCGCCCTGCAGCAGCAAAGCGATCCTCTCGAACGGCGGGCGCTCGGCCGGCACGTGCGTCTTCCTGGTCGGCGGTCGGCTGTTCGACATGGCGGAGCGGCCTCTCGATGCTCGCCGGGCCCGCGGTTCGTGCTAAAGTCCGGTGATCCGCCGGCGAGCTCAACGCGTCAGTGCGACGCACATTGCATGCCAACACAAAGCTGTGAAGAATTTGAGACGACGATCGGTTGGCGCGGCCCGTTCGGGTGCGTCAGGTCGCCGCCCCGGCGGATCCGCCGGGCCGTAAAAGCCGAGGGGTCGGGATGAAAGGCAGGCTGCTTCAGCCGGCGACGCTCGCGGCGCAGGGGCTCGGCTCGACCGACGCCGCGACCGGAGCGGTAGTGCTGCCGGTGCACGTCGCGACCACGTTTCAGCGCGACCCCGACAACCAGTACCGGCGTGGCCGCGGCTATGGCCGCGCCGACAATCCGACCTACGACCAGCCGCAAGCCTTGTTGACCGCACTCGAAGGCGGCGCCGACACGCTGCTGTTTTCATCCGGGATGGCGGCGGCGGCGGCGGTGTTCCAGAGCCTGCCGCCGGGGGCGCACGTCGTCGCCCCGCGGGTCATGTATTGGGGCTTGCGCGGCTGGCTTAAGAATTTCGCCGAAGGCTGGGGGATCGAAACCGATTTTGCCGACGCGACCTCTCTCGACGCATTGCGGGCGGCGATGCGGCCGAACCGAACCCGGCTGGTCTGGATCGAAACCCCGGCCAACCCGCTGTGGGCGGTGACCGACATCGCCGGCGCCGCGGCAATCGCGCATGCCGCCGGCGCGCTGCTCGCGGTCGACAGCACCGCCGCGACCCCGGTGCTGACCCAGCCCTTGGCGCTCGGCGCCGACCTCGTCATGCACTCCGCGACGAAGTACCTGAACGGGCACAGCGATGTGATCGCCGGGAGCCTGACGACGGCGCGCAAGGACGAATTTTGGGAGCGGCTGCGTGCCGCGCGCAGCGGCGGCGGCGCTATCCTCGGCAGCTTCGAGGCTTTTCTGCTGCTGCGCGGCATGCGCACGCTCTATCCGCGTGTCGAACGCGCCTGCCGTTCGGCGCAGCTGATCGCCGAGGCGCTCGCGGCGCATCCTCGGATCGCCGAAGTCTTGTATCCCGGCCTGCCGAGCCATCCCGGACACGCAATCGCCGCCCGGCAGATGGCGGGCGGCTTTGGCGGCATGCTCAGCATTCGCGTGAGGGGAGGTGCTGAGGCGGCGATCGCCGCCGCCGCCAGGGTCGAGGTATGGCAGCGCGCGACTTCGCTCGGCGGCGTCGAGAGCCTGATCGAGCACCGCGCCTCGATCGAAGGCGAGAACAGCCCCGTTCCGCCTGATCTGCTGCGCCTCTCCGTCGGCATCGAAGACCCGCAGGATCTGCTGGCCGACCTGGAAGCCGCATTGGTGCAGTGATCCCCGCACGCTTGACGCGCATCAGCGGCGCGAGGACGATGCGATGTGCTCGGTTAACAATTAACCAATCGGCGCCACGAACATCGCTTAGGGTTGGAGCCGCCGCCCTCACAGCATGCCGAGCTCGAGGCGGGCTTCCTCGCTCATGCGCTCCGGACCCCAGGGCGGGGCCCACACCAGCCTGACCCGCACGTCGTCGACGCCGGGGACGCCGCGGATCGCGGTCTCGACTTCGCCCGGCATGCTGGCGGCGACCGGGCAGGCGGGCGTCGTCAGGGTCATCTCGACAAAGACGATGCCCCCCTTCTTGACGATCAGCTCGTAGATCAACCCGAGCTCGACGAGGTCCATCGGGATTTCCGGGTCGCGCACGGTCTTCAGCGCTTCGAGCACGGGGGCCATCAGTGCCGGGTCGTCCTCGCCGCCTTCGGGCCGTTCGACCTCCTCACCGTCCTTCGCAACCGGCGTCTCGGGTTCGAAATCGAACGGATCGCGGTCGGCCATTTTGCTACTCCGTCTTTACCGGTGTGCCGTCGCCTTTCAAGGCGGCTTCGAGCGCGTGCCAGGACAAGGTCGCGCATTTGACCCGCGCCGGATAGGCCTTGACCCCGGTCAAGGGTTCGAGCCGCTCCATCTCCTCGGCCAACGGTTCCGCCAGCGGGCTCTCCTCACCGCCGGTGACGCGGGCGTGAAAATGGGCGAACAGCTCGCGCGCCTCCTTGACCGTCTTGCCCTTCAGCACCTCGCTCATCAGCGAGGCTGCCGCGGTCGAGATCGCGCAGCCGCGCCCCTGAAACGCGACATCGGCGATACGATCCCCGTCGAGCGTCAGAAAAACCGTAACCCGGTCGCCGCACAGCGGGTTGTAGCCTTGCGCGGTATGGGTCGGGTGCTCGATCGCCCGAAAATTGCGCGGGTGGCGCCCGTGGTCGAGGATGATGTCCTGGTACAGTTCGCGCAAATCCATCAGCGGAACATCTCCCTTGCAGCTTCGATCGCGTCGGCTAGGCGGTCGATGTCGCGCTCGTCGTTGTAGACGCCGAGCGAGGCGCGGGTGGTGGCCCCAAGGCCGAGCTTGTCGAGCAAGGGCTGCGCGCAATGATGCCCGGCGCGCACTGCGACGTGATGGCGGTCGAGCACGGTCGCCAGATCGTGCGGGTGCACCCCTTCGAGATCGAAGGACAGGATGCCGAGCCGCCGCTGCCCGGCGCCGACCAGTTGTAGACCGGCAATGCGCGACAGGCGGTCGACGCCGTAGCCGGTCAGCGCCTCCTCGTGTTCGAGGATGTTGTCGCGCCCCAGCCCCTCGATGAAGTCGAGTGCCGTGCCGAGCCCGATCGCGCCCGAGATGTCGGGGGTGCCGGCCTCGAAGCGGTGCGGCGGGTCCTGGAAGATGGTTTTTTCGAAGGTGACGTTTAGGATCATCTCGCCGCCGCCTTGCCAGGGCGGCATCGCCGCCAGCAATTCATGGCGGCCCCACAACACGCCGATCCCCGTCGGCCCGTAGGTCTTGTGCCCGGAGAAGGCATAGAAATCACAGCCCAGCGCCTGCACGTCGACCGCAAGGCGCGGTGCGGCCTGGCAGCCATCGACCAGCACCCTGGCCCCGGCGCGATGCGCCAGTTCGACGATCGTCTCGATCGGCACCAAGGCGCCGGTGGCGTTGGCGAGGTGAGTGATCGCAACCAGCCGGGTGCGCGGCGACAGGCGCGTGGCGAAGACGGCGAGGTCGAGCCCGCCGGTCGCATCGATCGGGGCGACGACGAGCCGGATGCCGATCCGATCGCGCAGCAGTTGCCAGGGCACGATGTTCGAATGGTGCTCGAGGACGCTGATCAATACCTCGTCGCCGGCCTCGAGGAACGCTGCTCCCCAGCTCTGGGCGACAAGGTTGATCGCCTCCGTCGTGTTACGTACGAACACGATCTCGCGCGGTTCGGCGGCATTCAGAAATCGCCTCACCTTCTCGCGGGCTTCCTCGAATAGCTCGGTCGAGCGGGCGCTTAGTCGATAGACGCCGCGGTGCACGTTGGCGTAGTCGCGGCGGTAGAACTCGGCGATCCCGTCGATGACGGC
>DATKHX010000327.1:0-8285 GCA_035510075.1 Allostellaceae bacterium | reverse complement strand
ACGATCTCGGGTTTGGCGCCTGACCGTCCGTCCCAGCTTTGGGCGGCGGCGCGGTGTTGGCCTGGGTCGTCGAGATGTTGACGACAACCTCGACCAGCCGCGCCGCAAGCTGGGCAAAAACTTCGGAGAACGGCGTCGATGCCAGCGTCGATGCCAGCGGCGGATCGGCCCGGCTCGGCAGCGCCGAGATCAGCAGCAGCGTCAGCAGCGCTGCCCGTATCGCGCCCCGGCACCCGACGAACCTCACCGAACCGCTTCCTCACCCGAGCTCAATACCGCCCCCGCGTGCCACATAGCCGATCTAACGCTGGCCTTTCCACGGCGCTCGATATGAAATGCCCTCAGGCTTGGCAAGAAGGGAAGAGTGACGTGGCGCCGCGCGATCAATCGCCGCCGGGCGAGTTTCTCCGGGCCCTGTTCGATGCGGCTCTCGCCGCGGCGGACCCGCGTCGCGCGCTCCGCGGTCATATTCCGCCAGCGGTGCCGGGGCGCACGGTGCTGATCGGCGCCGGCAAGGCCGCAGCGGCGATGGCCCACGGCTTCGAGGCGCTGTGGCCGGGTCCGCTCGAAGGCCTGGTGCTGACCCGTTACGGCCACGCCCTGCCCTGCGACCGGGTCGAAATCCTCGAAGCGGGCCACCCGGTGCCGGATGACGCCGGAGAGCGTGCGGCGCGGCGCATCCTCGATCTCGCGCGCGGGCTCGGGCCCGACGACCAGCTGGTGTTCCTCGCCTCGGGCGGCGGCTCGGCGCTGCTGGCGCTGCCGGCGCCGGGGTTGACCCTCGCCGACAAGCAGAGGGTGACGCGCTCGCTGTTGCGATCGGGGGCCACCATCGGCGAGATCAACACGGTGCGCAAGCACCTCTCCGGCATCAAGGGCGGCCGCCTCGCCGCGGCGGCGGCGCCGGCGCGTGTCGTCACCTTGGCGATTTCGGATGTTCCCGGCGACGACCCGGCGGTCATCGCTTCGGGGCCGACAACCCCCGACGCGACCACGTTTGCCGAGGCGCGCGCGGTGCTCACGAAATACGGCATCGAGGGGCCGCCGGCCGTCATCGAGCACCTCAGGGCGGCGGCGAGCGAGACCCCGAAACCCGGTGATCCGGCCTTTCAGCGGGCGCGGTTCGAGCTGATCGCCAGCCCGCAGGATTCGCTGAGGGCGGCGGCCGCCGAAGCGCTGCGTCGAAACGTCACGCCGATCGTGCTCAGCGACCGCATCGAGGGCGAGGCGCGCGACGTGGGGCTGGTGCATGCGGCGATCGCCCGGCAGCTGCGCGCCGGCGAATTCCGCGTCGGCGGCCAGGCGATCGGGCCGCCGGCGGTGCTGCTGTCGGGCGGCGAGACCACTGTCACCCTCCGCGGCAAGGGCCGCGGCGGCCGCAACGTCGAATTTCTGTTGGCGCTCACAGTCGCGCTCGACGGCGCCGACGGCATCTCGGCGATCGCCTGCGACACCGACGGCATCGACGGAACCGAAGACAACGCCGGCGCGATATCCTACCCGCACAGCATCGCCAGGGCGGCGGCGCGCGGCATCCGTGCGACGGCGGCACTGGCCGACAATGACGGGTACGGGTTTTTCGCAGCACTCGGCGACCTCGTCGTGACCGGCCCGACCTTGACCAACGTCAACGATTTCCGGGCGGTCCTCGTTTGCGCCTGAGAAAACCCGGTGGGGAGATTGACATGCGGCGCCGGCGCAGCGTGAAGATCGTCGCGACCCTTGGCCCGTCGAGCTCGACGCCCGAGCAGATCCGCGCCCTGTTCGACACCGGCGTCGACGTGTTTCGGCTCAATTTCAGCCACGGAACGCACGAGGATCACCACGCCCGCTTCGAAGCCATCCGGCAGATCGAACATTCGACCGGCCGTCCGATCGGAATTCTCGCCGATCTGCAAGGGCCAAAGCTGCGCCTCGGCACGTTCGCCGAAGGCCCGGTCGAGCTCGCGGCCGGCGCCCATTTTCGCCTCGATCTCGATCGCCGGCCCGGTGACGAGACCCGCGCCCCGTTGCCGCATCCCGAGATCTTCGAAGTGCTGGAGCCAGGGACCGAATTGCTGCTCGATGACGGCAAGGTGCGCCTCCAGGCCGAGACCTGTTGCGCCGAATACGCCGAGACCCTGTGCCGCGTCGGCGGCACCTTGTCGGACCGCAAAGGGGTGAATGTTCCGAACGCCGTGCTGCCATTATCGGCGATCACCGAAAAGGACCGAGCCGACCTCGCCTTCGCGCTCGATCACGGCGCCGATTGGATCGCGCTCTCGTTCGTCCAGCGGCCCGACGACGTGGCCGAAGGCCGCAAGCTCGTCGCCGGCCGCGCCGGGGTCATGGTCAAGCTCGAAAAGCCGGCGGCGATCGAGCGCCTCCCCGAAATCATCGAGCAGGCCGATGCGCTGATGGTGGCGCGCGGCGATCTCGGGGTCGAGATGCCGCCCGAGGACGTGCCGATCGTGCAAAAGCAGGTGGTGCATGCCTGCCGGCTTGCCGGCAAGCCGGTCATCGTCGCGACGCAGATGCTCGAATCGATGATCACCGCGCCGACGCCGACCCGCGCCGAAGCCTCCGACGTCGCGACCGCCGTCTATGACGGGGCCGACGCCGTGATGCTGTCGGCCGAGACCGCGGCCGGCCGCTATCCGGTCGAGGCGGTCGCGATGATGGACCGCATCGCGCGTCGCGTGCAGGACGACCCGCTCTATCGGACGATGCTGGAGGGGGCCCGGACCGAGCTCGACCACGCGGCACCCGATGCGATCAGTGCGGCCGCCTGTCAGGTCGCCGGCATGGTCGGGGCAGCGGCGATCGTGTCTTACACGACCTCGGGGGCGACGGCGGTGCGCGCCGCGCGCGAGCGCCCGCAGGCGCCGATCCTGGTGCTGACCGCAAAGCTGGCGACAGCGCGTCGGCTGGCGCTGCTATGGGGCGCGCACTGCGTGCATACGAGCGACGTGAAGAACTTCACCGATATGGTGCAAAAAGCGACGCGCATGGCTCATCGCGAAGGCATCGCCGAACCCGGTCAGCGCATCGTCGTCACCGCCGGCGTTCCGTTCGGCACACCCGGCGCCACCAACATATTGCGCATCGCCTGGGTCGACCGCTAATCCACGTTCACCCGGCCGGAATTCGCCTCCGGGCGCGGCCGCGCAACAACCGCGCGGTCGCGGATGCGATCGAGCTCCATACGCGGAACGCTTCCGAGCGCGGTTCATGCGCGTGCTGGGCTCGCCGCTCTCTGGCGTGGATGAGCGCTCGGCGCCCATATTGGTTAACGAGGATCGCCGCCAATTCGTCTGTTTTGCGCTTGTTCATCCTTTATTCTGAATGCCGACGGGGTAGATGAAGTTCCAATTTCGCCCGCTCCCGGGTGGCCGGGTGGCGGCGGCGCCTATCTTGGATAGACCTGAATGCTGCCCGCGACCGCGTCGGCGACGTGTTCCTTGCTGATGACCCCGAGCACATCGGCCGGCCGCGGCAGGCGATAGCGGCCGCCGTCGCCGCGCACGACGACTGCCATCACGGCGTGGCGTCGCCACATCCGCCGGATCACATCGAAGGCGGCATCGTCCTCTCTGGCGAGGGTAAAATCCCGCGTCGCGACGTCGCCAAAGGCGATGTCCGCCCCGGATTCGGCAATGCCTTGCCTCAGGGCGGTGTTGATGCGCACGACGCCAAAGATGCGCTCGCCCTTGGCGATGACGACATGGCGCATGCCGACGCGACGGTCGGGCTGCAGCAGGAAAGCGTTGAGGCCGAGATCGGCGGGCACGACCACAAAATCCCGCTCCATGACCTCTTTTGCCTTGCGCACCAGAAACATGTTGGCCTGAAGCGCCTTTGGGATCGTGTGCCCGCGCCGGGTGAGCTTGAGGGTGTAGATGTTCTCGCGCGACAACAAGCGGCGCACGCCGAGCGCCACCGCGACCGCCAAGATCATCGGCAGCACGATCGCGTAGTCGCGGGTCATCTCGAAAATCATCGTCACAGCGGTCATCGCCGCCCCGGTGGCGCCGCCGACCATCGCGCCCATGCCGATCATCGCAAACGCGGGCAGGTTGACCGGGATGCCGGGGGCGATCGATGAGACAAAACCGGCGAACGCAGCCCCCAACGTGGCACCCATGAACAACGAAGGCGAGAAGATGCCGCCCGAGGAACCCGAGCCCAGGCTCAGCGCGGTCGCCGCGAGCTTGCAGACGAACAACAAGGCGAGGAGCCCGGCAATACTAAGCTGACCGGTCAATATCGCTTGAATTGTGGCGTAGCCCACTCCCTCCACGAAGTAATGCCCAAAGCTCCGATGAAGCCAGTAGATCAGCACGCCGACAAGCAGCATGCCAAGGCAATGACGCAGATAATTGCCGGGAATCCGGTCGAACAAATCTTCGAGCCCGTACAGGGCGCGAATATAACCAGCGGCAGCCACCCCGATGAGGCCACCGAGCACGATGTAAAGAACGATGATCAGCGCGGCCCATGCCGGCTCCGGGGGCAGCGCTAGGATTGCCGGCACTTGAAACGAGGGGTGGGTCCCAAAAAAGATGCGTCCGATGAACGTCGCCGTTCCGGTCGCCACCGCGACCGGCAGAAAGGTGTTGACGCTGACCTCGGGCAGCATCAACTCGATCGCGAACAGGACACCGCCGATCGGCGTGTTGAACGTCGCCGCGATCCCGGCGCCGGCGCCGGCTGCGATCAGCACGATCCGTTGCGCCGGGTCCATTCGGATCAGCTGGCCGAGGGTCGAGCCGAAGGAAGACCCGATCTGTACGATCGGCCCCTCTCGCCCGACCGAGGACCCGCTGCCGATCGCGAAAGCCGAGGCGAGCGACTTGACCAACGCCACCACCGGGCGGATTTTGCCGTCGCCATAGTAGATTGCGTCCATCACCTCCGGGACGCCGTGCCCCTTGGCCTCGGGGGCGAAATTCACGACGAGGAAGGTCACGACGACGGCACCGACGACCGGGACGAGGATGACCCCCGCCCCCCACGGGCTCGCCGGGGTGAACAGATTGGCGTCGTAGTCGAAAGCCAACCTGCCCAGGAACAAGACGTTGTGGACGAGCCCGATCAGCTCACGGAAGACGAAAGCGCCGACCCCGGCGACAACGCCGACCGAGAAGGCGAGCCCCGACATGCGGATGAGGCCGAACCGCGTCGCGCCGACACGCCAGCCGGGCAGCGCTCGCCACGCGGGACGCATCCCTCGCCTCGGCTCGGGTGCGGCGGGCGGCAGCCCCGCAGCTCGCGCGCTGGCGTCAATATCGTCCGACAACAACTTTCTCCCGAGGCGATTTTTCCACTCTAGGGGAAACATGCAACATCGGCTGCCTATCACCAAAGGCGGTACAAAGGGCGGTCGGCTTTGCCGCAGGTCGTTGCCGGCTAAACGTGCAAGTCATCGGTTTCATGGATCTTTCCGTCGTCATTCCGGTCAAGAACGAGGCTGAAAACATTGCGCCGCTGGTGGCCGAGATCACCGCGGCGCTCGACGGTTTGACGCCGTACGAAATCATCTATGTCGACGACGGCAGCAGCGACGGAACCGCCACCGAAATCATGCGGCTTGCGGTGAGCGCTCCGCAGTTGCGGCTCGTCCGTCACACGCGAAGCTGCGGCCAGAGCGCCGCGATCCTGAGCGGGGTCACGGCGGCGCGCGGTGCCTGGATCGCCACTCTCGACGGCGACGGCCAGAACGACCCGGCAGACATTCCGCGGCTCTGGCGTCTAGCACATGCGGCACCGATGACCATCCCGCTGCTTGTCGCCGGTTGCCGCGAAAAGCGGCAGGATACCTGGTCGAAACGCACCGCCTCGCGTCTCGCCAACGCGGTGCGCTCGCGGCTCCTCGGCGACGCCACACCGGACACGGGATGCGGCCTGAAGCTCTTCCCGCGCGCCCTGTTCCTCGATCTGCCGGCCTTTGATCATATGCATCGCTTTCTGCCGGCGCTGGTGCTGCGCGCCGCGGGAACGGTGCGCTCGGTTCCGGTCAATCACCGGCCGCGCCGCCGCGGAGTGTCCAAATACGGCGTCTTCGACCGTCTCGGCGTCGGGATCGTCGATCTGTTCGGGGTGTGGTGGCTGCAGCGCCGGGTCGCCCGCCCGAACCCGGCCAGCGAGGCGTCGCTCGGCGAGGTGGCCGAGGCGCAGCCGGTGTCCCGGCTCTCCCGCGCCCGATGACGACGAGGGAGAAAGTGGCGGCAGGGTTCGAGCCGCCGCTCGCCGGCTTGCGCCGCGGCGGGCGGCTGATCTTGCCGGTTCTGCTCGGGGCGGGGATCGCTGTCGCCTGGCGCTGGCGGGCCGCACTCGACCCGACGGCGATCGGGGCGGCGATCGCCGCATATCCGGCCACCCCGCTGGTGTTTCTCGGCGTCCACGTCGCGGCCAGCCTGCTGTTCGTTCCGCGCACCGTCTTGGCGATCGCCGCGGGGCTGTTGTTTGGCATGGGCTGGGGCGTCGTGTGGGCGGCGCTCGGCAGCGTCCTGGGGGCCGTCGCCGGATTTTGCGTCGCCCGCTACGTCAGTGACGGAGTTGTCGATCTCGAAAGCAAGGGCCGCATCCGGCCGGTCCTCGATCGCGTCCAGCGGGGTGGCTGGCGCGCCGTGGCGCTGCTGCGGTTGATCCCGGTCGTGCCGCACAGCCTCGCCAACTACGCCCTCGGTCTGACGCGAATCCGGGTCGGCCCTTACGCCTTTGGCTCTCTTGTCGGCCAATTGCCGATGACCATCGCTTGCGTCGACCTCGGCGCCGCCGGCGAGCGGCTGGCGATCGGAGAGGCGGGCTGGGTCATGCCGACCGCGATCGGCGCCGCCGCACTCGGGCTCTCATTGCTGATTCCGATCGTCGCCGGCCGCCGGGCCGGATAGCCGGCGGGCAATGAGTGCGGCTCGGGGCCGCCGGTCGCCCAATCGAGCAGCTCGACGGTGTGCACCACCGGCACCTCGCAGCCCGGCGCGAGCTGGGTGATGCAGCCGATGTTGCCGGTGGCGACGAGCTCGGGGCTGGTCTTGGCGATATTGGCGAGCTTGCGGTCGCGCAATCTATGGGCGATCTCCGGCTGCAGCAGATTGTAGGTGCCGGCCGAGCCGCAGCAGATATGCCCTTCCGGTACGTCGAGCGTCGCGTACCCGGCCTGGGTCAGAAGCGCCTTCGGCGCGTCGTGGAGCCGCTGGCCGTGCTGCATCGAGCACGCCGAATGATAGGCGACGCGCATCCCTCGCGCCGCGCTTCCGAGTGACGGTGCGCGCAGTCCCAGCGTTGCGACAATTTCGGTGACGTCGCGCGCGAGGCTTGCAACCCGCGCCGCCTTTTCGGCATAGGCGGGGTCCTCGCGCAGCATGAAGCCGTAATCCTTGACCGTCGTGCCGCAGCCCGAGGCGTTGATCGCGATCGCGTCGAGCCCGCCGGCGCGCCGCTCGCGCTCCCAGGCGTCGATATTGACGCGGGCAAAGGCGAGCGCCGCCGCCTCCTGCCCCAGATGATGGACGAGCGAGCCGCAGCAGCCGCTGCCCGGTGCGATTACGACCTCACAGCCGTGCCGCGTCAGCACCCGGATCGTCGCCTCGTTGATCTCGGGCGCAAGGACTCGCTGGGCGCAGCCGGCCAGCAATGCTACCCGCATCCGCCGCTCGCCCTCGGCCGGAAACACGCGCCGCCGATCGGCCAGCGAGGCGCGGGGGACCGCTGCCGGAGCCAGCGCCATCATCGGCGCGAGCCGGTTCGGCAGAAATCGTGCGAACGGGCGACCCAGAGCCGCCCCGCGCAATGCCATGCGGAACAGCCACGGTCTTGTCAGCACGGTCCCGAGCATCCGCCGCAACGTGCGTTCGGCCCACGGCCGGCGGTACTTTTGCTCGATCCAGCGGCGGCCATGGTCGACGAGGTGCATGTAGTTGACGCCGGACGGACACGTCGTCATGCAGGCCAAGCAAGAGAGGCACCGGTCGATGTGCTTGACGGTGTCGGCGCTGGGCGCCTCGCCTGACGCCAGCATGTCCTTGATCAGGTAGATGCGGCCCCGCGGGCTGTCGAGCTCGTCGCCGAGCAAGAGATAGGTCGGGCAGGTCGCGGTGCAGAACCCGCAATGGGTGCAGGTCCGCAAAATCTTTTCGGATTGCGCCGTGTCGGGGTCGGCGAGCTGTTCTTCAGTGAAGTCGGTGCGCACGGCGCTCAGCTCCGCTCGACCATGCGGCCCGGGTTCAGGATGTGGCGCGGATCGAAGCTGTCCTTGATCCGGGCGGCGAGTGCCGCGAGCGCTGGCGGCTGCGGCTCGAACACCG
>DATKHX010000326.1:0-3242 GCA_035510075.1 Allostellaceae bacterium | reverse complement strand
CAATGCCGGCCCGGCGCGGAAGATCATGCCGTAAAGCGCCATGATGCGACCGCGCATGCCGATCTCGACCGCGGCCTGGATCAGAGTCTGGGCGCCGATCCCGGTGATCGTCATCGCCGCACCCGCGAGAAAGACGCAGGGCAACGCCAGATAAAACCGATCGGTCGCGGTAAACGCCAGGATCGCCAGCGAGATCACCAAGGTGTTGCCGAGGACGACCCCGGTCAGGCCGGCGATCCCGGGCCGCAGTAATAGCCAGCCGGCACCGCAAATGGCGCCGAGCCCGACCGTCGAGGTCAGCATCGATAGCCCCTCCGGCCCGCGCCCGAAGACGTGGTCGGCGAAGCCCGGGAACAGCTCGACAAAGCCGCGCGTCCCGATCGTCGTCACCGTAAACAGCAGCAGCATCGGCGCGATGCCGGGATGGCGGCTAGCATAGGAATAGGCCTCGGCCGAAGCGCGCAGCACGCTCTGCGTCGCCGCCACCGGCAACGCCGGCAGCCCGCGCAGATTGGCCATAGCGACGAGAAAGACCAGGTATGTGGCGGCATTGACGGCAAAGGACGCGCCGACGCTGATCTTGGCGATGACGATTCCCGCCACCGCCGGCCCGACAAACCGCGCCGAATTGAAGATGATCGCGTTGATCGCCAAGGCCGAGGCGAGCGACCGGCGGTCGACCAGGGTCGGGATCAGCGCCAGCCGCGCCGGCTGGGCCATCGCGTTGAAGACGCCGAGCAAAAAGGTCAGCGCGAACAACAGCCAGATCGATATCGCTCCTGTGTAGACGAGAACGGCGAGCAGGGTCGCCTCGATGCTGCCGGCAATCTGCGTTATCCGGATGATGCCGACGCGGTCGCGGCGGTCGGCGAGGGCCCCGGCGAGCGGGCTCAAAAACACGACTGGGAAAAACTCGGCCATCGACATGATCCCGAGCCAAGTTCCCGAATGGCTCAGGGTCCACGCGAGCCAGCCGACCGACACCCGCTGCATCCAGATGCCGATCAGCGACACGGCGTTGCCGCTCGCATAGATGCGGTAGTTGCGGTGGGCAAAGGCCAGCGTCGCGTTGCCGACGCCGCCTGGAAACAGACGACCGAAATCGAGGGTCAAGACGCTCTGAAACCCAAAACCGCGAAGAGGACGGCGCCAATCGTAACCTGTTGCCCAATTCCGCAGCAACCGGGCGTCGTGCTATAGGAGAAATGGATCGAAGCGCCGAGGCGGAATGACGTTAGATTTGCGAGGAGCCCCGAGGGGTGCGCTCTGCTGCGTGCTGCTGATCTCGATGTCGCCGCTGATCAGCGGTGCCGTGGCCGCAGCGGACGCGGCGAGCCCGGTCGTGCCGCGGCGATCGCTGAGCGGCGTGCAGTCGGTGCCGCCGCCATCGGCGGAGGCGGACGCCGACACCTACGCGCGCTGCATGAAGCTCGCCCGGCAAGACCCGCGCGCGGCCCAGGATCTCGCCGAGGGGTGGCGCCGGCGCGGCGGGGCGCATCCAGCCGATCACTGCGCCGCCGTGGCGCTGATCGGGCTCGGCAAATACAAGGAGGCGGCGGCCCGCTTGCAGGCCTTGGCGCAGGCGATGGCGGCAGCACCCGCGGGCTTGCGCGCCGACGTTCTCGACCAGGAGGGGCAGGCCTGGCTCCTCGCCGGCGACCCGGTCCGCGCGTATGCGGCTGCCGGCGAGGCGACAGCACTGGCGCCGGGCGACCCGGAACTGCTGATCGACCGCGCCGAGGCCGCCGCTGCCGCGGGCTATCTCGAACGCGCCGTGGCCGATCTCGACCGGGTGCTGAAGAGCGACCCGAACCGGGTCGAGGCGCTGGTCTACCGGGCGTCCGCTTATCGCGCGCTCGACCGGCTCGACCCGGCCCGCGCCGATATCGACAAAGCGCTCGCCGAGGCGCCGCATTCGGCGGCGGCGCTGCTCGAGCGCGGCAACATCCGCCGGCTCGAAGGCGACCGCGACGGCGCCCGCCGCGACTGGGAGGAGGTCGGCCATCTGGCGCCGGGAAGCCCGGCCGACATGGCGGCGCGGGCCAATATCGAGCATCTGGCGCAAGCCCCGACCGCGGCGCCGGCCATGGCAATCGGCAAGGCGCCGGCACCATGAACGCCGGGAGCGGTCGCGGGCTACGCCGCCGACGGGTTCTTGCCGGCGGCCTGGCAGCGCTCGGCGCCGCAAAATTTGCCGCCTTTCGTTCGGTCGCGGGCGCTGCGGAGGCCGAGTCGTTGAAGCGGTTGGCCGCCGAGAAAGGGCTGATTTACGGCACGACGATCTCCGCCCGGCAGATCACCCGTGACCCTGCCTTTATCGGCTTGGTGGCGCGCGAGGCCGGTCTGGTCGTTCCCGAAAACGACATGAAATGGCAGGACATTAACCGCGGGGCGCCGGGCGACGACGATTACAGCCGCGCCGATACGATCGCCGGGTTTGCCGTCGAGAGCGGCATGGTCCTGCGCGGCCACAACATCTTGTGGTACTTCCGCACGCCGCAGTGGTTTTTCACGCTGCCCGGCCGCGAGGCCAAAGAGCGGGCGGTCGTCGAGCGGATCAAGACGCTCGTCGGCCGATACCGCGGCATCGTCCACAGCTGGGACGTGGTCAACGAGCCGATCGAGCCGAAAGACGGCCGCGCCGACGGGTTGCGCCAGGCGGTGTTTCTCGAAGCGCTCGGCCCCGGCTATCTCGACCTCGCTTATCGCTTGACGCGGGAGACCGACACGAAGGCGCGCCTCGTCGTCAACGAATACAACGTCGAGCTCGACACCCCCGAGCACGAAGCGCGCCGCGCCGTATTGCTCGATCTGTTGCGGCGGATGAAGAAGGCGGGAACGCCGGTCGATGCGGTCGGCATCCAGGCGCATCTGACCGCGGTCGGCGGGCCACCCTTTTCGCCAGAACGGCTGCGCCGGTTTTTCTCCGACATCGCGGCACTCGGGCTGACGATCGAGATTACCGAGCTCGACGTGACCGACGAGGCGGCACCCGCCGGCATCGCGGCGCGCGACCAGCTGGTCGCCGACACCTATCGCCGCTTTCTCGACGCGGCCCTCGACGAGCCCGCGGTCAAGATGGTCGTCACCTGGGGGCTCTCCGACCGGCACAGCTGGATTGTGCGCCGCGAGACCAACGAAGCGAAATGGCGCAAGGACGGGCTGCCGTCACGGCCGTTGCCGTTCGACACCGGCCTGCATCCCAAACCCGCCCTCACCGCGATAGCCGAGGCTTTTGCCCA
>DATKHX010000325.1:0-4573 GCA_035510075.1 Allostellaceae bacterium | reverse complement strand
ATCGCGGCGGCGGCGTCCGAAGGGAGATTGCCGATCGTCGTCGGCGGGACCGGGCTCTATCTCCGCGCCTTGCAGCACGGGCTGGCACAATTTCCCGAATTCCCCGAGGCGATCCGCGAAGAGGCGACCGCACTTCACCGGGCGCTCGGCGGCCCGGCGTTTCGAGAGCGGCTGGCGGAGCTCGACCCCGGCTCGGCGCGGCGGCTCCACGCCGGAGACACGCAGCGGCTGGTGCGCGCCTACGCGGTAATGCGCGCCACCGGCGTGCCGATCGGCGCCTGGCGCGATCAGGCTCATCCAGTCGCGCCCTATCGCTTTCTTACGATGCTGATGATGCCGCCCCGGGAGCGGCTGTACGCCGCCTGCGACGCACGCTTTTCCGCGATGATGGGGTGCGGCGCCTTGGCCGAGGCCAAGATGCTCGCCGCGCGCGGGCTCGACTGCAGCCTGCCGGCAATGAAGGCGGTCGGGCTCCCCGAGCTGCTGCGCCATTTGCGCGGCGAGATGACGCTCGCCGACGCGGTGGCCGCCGCGCAGCGCGCGACCCGCCGCTATGCGAAACGCCAGATGACCTGGTTTCGCCACCAGTCACACCCCGATCTGTTTCTGGATGAGCAATTTTCGGAAAGTTTGCTGCGCCGCTCACGTCAGTTTATTGACGAGTTTCTGTTGACCGCCCAGGGATAGCTGACTAGGGTGCGCGCCCACCCCCGGGCCAGCGGCTGACGGGGTGCACTCATTTAATGAGACCTGGTCAATTCAGGAGTTCTGTTATGTCGGCCGAGCCGAGGAGTGGAGCGGATATCGTCATCAAGGCGCTGGTCGACCAGGGCGTCGATGTCGTTTTCGGCTATCCCGGTGGTGCGGTCCTGCCGATTTACGACTCACTGTTCAAGCAGAACTCGCTGCGCCACATCCTGGTGCGCCAGGAAGGCGGTGCCGTGCACGCCGCGGAGGGCTATGCCCGTTCGACCGGGCGGGTCGGGGTGGTGCTGGTGACGAGCGGCCCTGGTGCCACGAATGCGGTGACCGGGCTGACCGACGCGCTGATGGACTCGGTGCCGGTCGTGTGCCTGACCGGGCAGGTTCCGACGCATCTGATCGGCAACGACGCCTTCCAGGAGGCCGACACCACCGGCATCACCCGGCCGTGCACCAAGCACAACTACCTGGTCAAGGACGTGCGCGATCTCTCGCGCATAATCCATGAGGCGTTCTACGTCGCGCGGAGCGGCCGGCCGGGGCCGGTCGTCATCGATCTGCCGAAGGACGTGCTGTTCGCGCTCGGCCCCTATAGCGGGCCCGAGGACGGGCGCCATAAAAGCTATCGTCCGCAGCTTGTGCCGGAACCGGCGCGGATCGCGCAGGCCGTCGAGATGATCGCTGCCGCCAAACGGCCGCTGTTCTACGGCGGCGGCGGCCTGGTCAATTCGGGGCCGGAGGCCTGCGCCCGCTTTACCGAGCTGGTGCGGCTGGCCGATGCACCCTGCACCCTGACCTTGATGGGCCTCGGCGCCTTTCCGGCGAGCGACCCGCACTTTCTCGGCATGGTCGGAATGCACGGCACCTACGAGGCGAATTTGGCGATGCATGGCTGCGATCTGATGATCGCGGTGGGGGCGCGCTTTGACGACCGGGTGACCGGGCGGCTGAATGCGTTCTCGCCGGGATCGAAGAAAATCCACATCGACATCGACCCGTCCTCGATCAACAAGAATGTGCGCGTCGATCTGCCGATCATCGGGGATGTCGGTCAGGCGATGGCGGCAATGCTCGATGCTCGGCCGCGCGGCGGAATGGCCACGAACCGCGGCGAATGGTGGCGCCGGATCGAGGAATGGCGGGCGCGCGACTGCCTGAGCTACGACAAGAGCTGCCGCGGGGTGATCAAACCGCAATATGCGATCGAACGGCTTTATGCGCTGACCCGCGACCGCGACGTTTACGTCACGACCGAGGTCGGCCAGCATCAGATGTGGGCCGCGCAATTCTTCAAATTCGACGAACCCTATCACTGGATGACCTCGGGCGGGCTCGGCACGATGGGGTACGGCTTGCCGGCCGCGGTCGGCGTGCAGATCGCCCATCCGGATGCGCTCGTCGTCGACATCGCAGGCGAAGCCTCGATCCTGATGAACATCCAGGAAATGTCGACGGTGTCGCAGTACCGGCTGCCGGTCAAATTGTTCATTCTGAACAACCAATACATGGGCATGGTGCGGCAGTGGCAGGAATTGCTGCATGGCGGCCGCTATTCCGAGAGCTATACCGCAGCACTCCCTGATTTCGTCAAATTGGCAGAAGCTTTTGGGGCTAATGGCCGGCGCGTCGAGGACCCGGCCGAGGTCGACGACGCGATCACCTGGATGCTGAAGACACCGGGTGCCGTGATCCTCGACGTTGCGGTCGACCCCAAGGAGAACTGCTTTCCGATGATCCCGTCGGGGGCGGCGCACAACGAGATGCTGCTCGGGCCCAAGGACGAGGCCGAACAGCCGGTCTCCGAAGAAGGCATGGTGCTCGTCTGACGGCGGGCGGCGGTGGCGGCATGGACAAGGACGGGATCGAACGACATACGATCGCGGTGCTGGTCGACAACGAGCCGGGCATCCTCGCCCGTGTGGTCGGGCTGTTTTCCGGGCGCGGCTATAATATCGAGAGCCTGACGGTAGCCGAGGTCGATCGCCGCAACGCCTTGTCGCGGATCACGATCGTCACGTCAGGCACGCGGATGATCATCGAGCAGATCAAGGCGCAGCTGTCGCGGCTTGTGCCGGTGCACAAGATTCACGATCTGACCGATGAAGGGCCGTTCGTCGAGCGCGAGATGATGCTGGTCAAGGTCGCGGGCAAAGGCGATGCGCGCATCGAATCGCTGCGCCTCGCCGACATCTTCCGCGCCCGCGTCGTCGACTCGACGACCGACAGCTTTGTCTTCGAGATGACCGGCTCGGCCGAAAAGCTGAATGCCTTTGTTTCGTTGATGGAGCCGCTGGGCTTGGTCGAGATCTCGCGGACCGGCGCCGTCGCGATTGCGCGCGGTGCCGCGACGTTTTGAAGGCTGCTGGCGCTAACTCGCCGATTTGCAGAGATTTTGTCATTCCCGCGAAAGCGGGAACCCAGGGCCAACGCTCCGGCGGCTGCCCTGGACCGCCGCTTCCGCGGGGGCGACGGTTCCCAGAAGGAGACGGGACATGCGGGTGTATTACGACCGCGATGCGGATGTGAATTTGGTCAAGTCGAAGAAGGTCGCGGTCATCGGCTATGGCAGCCAGGGCCACGCCCACGCCAACAACCTGCGCGACAGCGGGGTGAAGGACATCGTTGTGGCGCTGCGCCCCGGCTCGGCCTCGGCGCAGAAAGCCGAAGCCGCCGGCCTCAAGGTCATGACCAACGCCGAGGCGGCGAAATGGGCCGACATTGTCATGGTGCTCGCCCCCGACGAATTGCAAGCGCAGCTCTATGCCGACGATCTGCGCGGCAACATGCGCGAGGGCACGGCACTCGCGGTGGCGCACGGGCTCAGCATTCATTTCCGGCTGATCGAGCCGCGTCCCGACATGGACGTTTTCATGATCGCGCCGAAGGGGCCGGGGCACACCGTACGCTCCGAATATCTGCGCGGTGGCGGCGTCCCGTGCCTGCTCGCGGTCGACCAGAACCCGTCGGGCAATGCGGTCGAGATTGGGCTCAGCTATGCCTCGGCGATCGGCGGCGGCCGCGCCGGGGTAATCGAGACGACGTTTCGCGAAGAATGCGAGACCGATCTCTTTGGCGAGCAGTCGGTGCTGTGCGGCGGCCTGACCTCGCTGATCCTCGCCGGTTTCGAGACCCTGGTCGAAGCCGGTTATGCGCCGGAAATGGCCTATTTCGAGTGCTGCCACGAGGTCAAGCTGATCGTCGACCTGATCTATGAGGGCGGCATCGCCAACATGCGCTATTCGGTGTCGAACACCGCCGAATACGGCGACTACACCCGCGGGCCGCGGGTCATCGACGAGCACGTCCGCGCCGAGATGAAAAAGATCCTCGCCGACATCCAGGCCGGCCGGTTCGCGCGCGAATGGGTGCTCGAAAACACCGCCGGCCAAGCGAGCTTCAAGGCATTGCGGCGCCGCGCCGCCGGGCATCCGATCGAGGAGGTCGGCGAGAAGTTGCGCGCGATGATGCCGTGGATCGCGCAAAACCGGCTCGTCGACCGCAGCAAAAACTGAGCCGCCGGCCGTACACCACTCGGCGGTTGGGCCGGCGATGGTCGCCGAGCTCTAATTGCGGATCAGCACCGCGCGGCGGTTTTGGGCCTGCGCCGCCGCATCCGCCCCGGATGACGCCGTGTTGCCGGGTTGGCAAGAGTTGGCGAGCTTGATCCGGCCGGCCTTGATGCCATGCGCCTCCAGCGCGTCGCGGATCTGATTGGCGCGCAGCTGCGCTAGCACCTGCGGGTCCGCGCGTGCGCCCTCGTCACCCGAGCAGAACGTCTCGACCGTGACCGTCACCCCGGGATTGTCATGCAAAAAGTCGGCTTGCTGCTCCAGCGCTGCCCGGGCCCAGCGCGATAAGCCAACCTTGCCGG